>NZ_JBDGDM010000110.1:0-1024 GCF_040908885.1 Ruminococcus sp. RTP21358st1_G6_RTP21358_211008 | reverse complement strand
CGGAGAAGATTGATGAGAATTTCGTGATTAAGAGTATCGAAGTACTTTGACAAGTCAAGGACTACAGCAAATGTATAGCCTTGTTCTGCATACTCCTTAACCTTAAATATTGCATCTTTTGCACTTCTGTTCGGACGATAGCCATAGCTACCATCTGCAAACAGCGATTCATAGATTGGCACTAACTGTTGGGTTATTGCCTGTTGAAGTGTACGGTCTATTACTGTTGGTATGCCAAGTTTTCGCACACCACCATCTGGTTTTGGAATCTCAACTCGTCTTACTGGAGACGGAGTGTACTTTCCACGATAAATGCGGTCGGTTATCTCTTGTTGATGTTCCTTTAGATATGAAAGAGCCCCTTCAATGGTCATGCCATCAATTCCTGGCGCTCCCTTGTTTGCCTTAACTCTCTTGTACGCTCTGTTAAAGTTGTCTTTATACAGTATCGCTTCCAAAAGTCTCGGCTGTGCACTGTCTCTTTCTTTCCATATCCGATTGAATGACCTAGACGTTTTCACATACCCTTCATGTTCCGCATTATCTCTTTGCGAATAGCCATTGTTTTCAATGTTTTCTGCCATAGACGGTCATTCCTCCTTTCTCAGTCATACTCAAGACTCCTACTGATTCGGTCCTTCACCTCTCGGCTACTATGACCTCTGCTGACTTCTGTGCGTTCAGCATTGCTTTATGCAATGGTTACCTCTTTCAAGGCGTACCGCACAGACCTCCCTAGGTACCACACGTTTCTTCCTCTCCATCCATCTGCCTCATTTATCATGCATGATTCCGTGTAGTTATTGGGCTTCAATTTGGACTGCAATCTTACCCTCATGTATGACCTCATATGAGATTTCTGTTCGTCAGACCAGAGATTTGCCCGTGAGTTAGTATGTTCCTCACATCCAGCTTCCTTCAGACTCCATCTCACGATGGACACCCTTGCCTTCGGCTATATCCTTCCCACTACCGGGCGGATTCGGGACTTTAACCCGTTAGAAACGTGCGCCGCCAGGCGCAC
>NZ_JBDGDM010000010.1:0-97788 GCF_040908885.1 Ruminococcus sp. RTP21358st1_G6_RTP21358_211008 | reverse complement strand
ATCAATATAACAAGCCCCAGCAAAAAGCCGGGGCTAATACTTCAATTATTTTAGGACATTTTCAAAAACGCTTGACAGTCAAACATAAGCAAAAGCAAAAGAATCCATTGGAATTTCCTGTCTTTTCCACTATAATTAAAAATAGAATGATCATTAGAGCGTGTTTGAAAAATTATTCCTACAAATCATACTCCGGAAACGGTGTAAACAGCAATATACTTATAAAACAAGAGAGTGAGGGTATGAAATGCCTAAAGAAAAAATCAGCCTGAATTCCATTTACATATCAGACCGTTTACAAAAATCCCTGCAGCCTGTTTCCAACAGCGCACTGACTGCCATAACAGCCCCTATGGGATATGGGAAGACAACCGCCGTAAACTGGTACCTGTCCAGACTGGCGAAAGACAGTCAGGCTTTGCTGATCCGGATCAGCATCTACTCCCAAAACCTTTCTATCTTCTGGAAAAGTGTGCAAAATGCATTTTCCTTCGCAGGACTTAACTTTCTGGAAAATTACGACTGCCCGGAAGATGAAGCTTCCGCTGGATTTTTGACGGAAATTCTATGCTATCAACTGGAAAAATGTGAAAATTGTTATATTTTTATAGATGACTTTCATCTGTTAAAAGATGACCGGGCGGCCACTTTCCTGTGCAGAATGGCAGGGAGGATTTCGGAAAATGTGCATCTGATCGTAGCAAGCCGAAATCATTTTATCAGTGATGACTGGATTGTAAGGCTTGGAGGAAGACTTCACAGAATAGAAATAGAGGATCTGCGTCTGAACTCTGGGGAGCTGTTAGCCTATATCCGCCGCTGCGGAACCAGCCTGACAGACAGCCAGCTTGAGCAGCTTCTGAAATCCAGCGAAGGATGGTTCGCAGCTGTTTACCTGAATTTGTGTTCTTTTTCAAAATCAGGAGAATTGCCAGGAAAAACATCTGACATTTACCAGATGTTTTCCGCTTCCATGCTGAATCCTTTGCCAGAAGACAGAAAAGAATTTTTAAGTGCCATGGGGCTTGCAGATGAATTCACGGAAGAGATGGCAGAATTTATTACAAAAAGAGAAGACGTACACCAGATTCTGAAAATGCTCACCAGGCAGAATGCTTTTGTCACCTGCCTGAATGACGGGCAGACTTATCGCTTTCACCATATGATGAAAGAGTGCGCATTTCGTGCGTTCAGAACACTGGATAATTCCAGGCAGGCTTTCTACTATGAAAGATATGGTGCATGGTATGAAAAACATGGTGCCTATATTCATGCCCTGTCAGCATACTGGCGGAATCAGAATTTTGCAGCTATTCTCCGGGTGGTGCAAAAAGATGCCGGAATCTTACTTGCTTCTCTAAAACCGGAAGAGGTTCTGGAAGTTTTGAACAGATGTCCGGTTTCCGTTTTAAAAGAATATCCGCTTGCAATTCTGGTTCTTATGAGATGCATGTTTAACTGGAAAAATATTCCCAAAATGCTGGAACTGAAAGAACTTCTTCTGGCATCCATCAGAGAACATCCAAAGCTGTCTGAGGAAGAGAGAGGAAATCTTCTGGGCGAATGCGATCTGATCCAGAGCTTTCTTATGTACAATGATATTTCGAGAATGAGTCAGTTTCACCGCAGTGCCAGCGAGAAGATGACAAGACCTGCCATCAGTATCCGAAGTGACGGAGGCTGGACGTTTGGCTCCCCATCTGTACTTATGATGTTTCACAGGAAAAGCGGAGACCTTGACAAAGAGCTGGAAGAGATGAACCAGTGTATGCCTCATTATTACAAGATTACAAACGGACACGGACAGGGTGCAGAAACGATTATGAGCGCAGAGGCTCACTTTATGCGCGGAAATTTTGTTGATGCCCATATAGCATTGGAAAAGGCTTATACCCAGATTCAGGGAAATGGGCAGGAGAGCATTGCACTTTGCTGCGATTTTCTGGCACAAAGGCTGTCTATCTGTATGGACATAAAAATGAGAAATACGTTTGAAGAACGTCGAAAAGAACTGCTGCAGGGGCATAATACCACCTGGGTCAATATTTTTGACAGCACCTGCGCCTATTACTATGCAGTCACCGGACAAACGGAGCGGATTCCGGCTCTCTTTGGAGCGCACATGCTTTCTACGGTGAATTTTCTGGCACCTGGGAGACCGATGATGGAAATGATCGAGAATCAGGTTTATCTTGCCCAGGAAGAATATTCGAAGGTGATCGGAAGAAGCGAATCCATTCTTGCCATGTGTCAGGCTCTTCACTACGATCTGGTAGCGCTTCATGTGCAGATCCAGCTTCTTGCGGCCAACTGGAAGCTGGGAAAAACAGAACAGGCGCTTGAACTTTTGAGAGGATCACTTTCCCAGGCTTTTCCAGATGGAATCCTTATGCCATTTGTGGAGAATTATCCATACATAGAGGAGCTTTTGAAGGGGAGCTTTTTCGGCATCAATGAAAATTTTCTTTTCAGGATCACCAGAATGGGGAAAGAATGGGAAATGCGGTGCGATCAGTTAAAAAAAGAGGAGGCGTATCCGCCGGTCTTTAAAGTACTGTCAGATCGTGAGCTGGAGATTACGGAGCTTATGGCGAAGCATATGAGCAACAAAGAAATCGCCCAGAGTCTGTTTTTATCCGAGGGAACTGTGAAGCAGTACATCAATCAGATTTATTCCAAATTACAGATTCCCGGGGATGTCCGGGTGAAGCGCAAGTATCTTTTGGAGCTGATGGAAGGGAAAAGCTAACTGGAAGTTAATACTATTTTTGTCAGAGAAAACGTATAGTAAAGGTACAACATATTTCGACAGGAGGAAAATGGTATGAAGAGAAAAATAGTTACAGCGGTCATCGCGTTTATTTTATGTGCAGCAGTTGTTCCCCCAGCCGGTATTTACAGCGTAATGGCAGAAAACGAGGATACGCTTCAGGTAGAGGACGGAGCTGACTATGCAGCACTTTCCGGTGTATGGAAAAATGAAGATGCACAGGCTGATGAAACTCTTACCTTAAGTGCAGACGGATTGTTTGTATATCACACCGGAGAAGGCGATGATGTTCAGGGATATCTGGAATATGTGGATGAATACAACGACGGAAATGGCAGATATGACATGTACAATCGCATGGGCATGTGGCTGGAGGGATTTTATCTGGACTCCGCGGATACTCTTCATATGGGAAATGACGGGGCTGCGGTTTTTACCAGAGCAGAGGAAGATCAGACAGAAGAGAATTCGGAAGGTCAGACTGAAAACGAAGACAGTGTGGAAAAGAAAAGCTATGTCCTCATGTCAAATAAACGCTATACAGGACTGCGCCCTCTTTATAACAATTCCAGTTGGGAAGGAGGGTATTTCTATTCCGATATGACAGAGGACTGTATGACGGTGATCGTCAACTGCAGTGCTTTAAATGACAATGAATTCACCGGTACCCCGGAGGAATATATGGAACAGTTTGCAGGCTTTGTAAGTGAATCGGAAATAAAGGATTTCACAGCAGTACAGAACCAGGAATATACAGAGAAATTCACTTATCCGGCATATGAACTGGAGTTTACCACCGGAGCAAACGAAGATACCTGCAAATGGAAAATGCTGTATTTCCAGACAGATACCAATACCTTTGCTTATGCTTACAGAGTTTCAGCGGATTTTGCTGAGGAGATGGAGGAGGAATACCGGGCTGCCATTTCTTCTCTGGAACTGACGGAGATTGAGGGCGTTGAAAATACAGAAACCACTCTCACTCAAGGAGAAGATTATGACCCAAGTGCCGAAGGTGAGAGCCTGGAAATGTTTATCTCCTATTTTGACAGCTGGTATCAGTATGGAGATTTAAATGCCATGAATATCCGGCTTTATGGAGAAGGAACCTGGGAAATCTACAACAGCCTGAATAGTGATAAAACAGGGGGATATTTTTTTGACAGCGGTACTTTTACCACACTTGGCACAACTGCCTTGAAACTGGTCAATGACAGCGGAATCTATGTGGCAGATGTTACTTTGGATGGAGATGGCGATCTGATGCTCAGTCCTGTGATTTCCGGATATGGAAATATTTATGCAGGTGCAGCTTTTTCCCGTGAGTCCGATTCTATCGCCTACGAAGCCCAGACTGCTGACGATGGTGAAGGATACGGAGACTACATTCCTGATGAAGATTATGTAGAGGAAAGTGATCCGGGAGATACTTATTACTGGTATGATGGGGAAGGAAATGTAATATACTTTGATGGTTCCGACAGCTATTATATAGGACCGGATGACGTGTTCTATATTGATGAGGCAGGAAGGCTGATGGAATATTGATCTAGAGCGTGCAGATTGCAGAAAGCCTTTTTAAACACATTCTGGAACGTGGACAAAAAGAATTTCCTGAAAAATATATGACAAATTTTGCAAGCCGAATACCTGTGTGTATTTCGGCTTGCTTATTATTTCCTGTTTTAAGATCATAGGGGATTTCATAAGCTTTCATTTTGTGATAAACTATGTGATAAAGCTAAACAAGCTTCGTGTTTTGAGCAGCGGAGCTTTCATTTTGAAAAAGATATGGGCAGGAGCTATCAAGGATGCAGATATGGAAAGATATCTTGAGATAAGGATTACAGAGTCTGGAAAAGTAGGAGAGGTTTTGCGGGCTGAGGCAGGGCTTACGAAGAGGCAGATCAGTCAGGCAAAGTTCAGGCCGGGAGGTATCCTTAAAAATGGAAAACAGTGCCGTGTAACGGAAATAGCAGTGCCTGGTGATCGGCTTCAGGTATGTCTGGAAGCGAAAGGGATTGATTCAAAGCAACTGGTGTGTTCAGATACAAGTAGTTTTATAGAACAAGGAAAAAAACAATTATTGGATTTTGAAAGACAAGAGCTGGAAGACGGATTAAAACTTCAGAAACTTCAGATCCTTTATGAAGACCAGGATTTACTTGTAGTAAACAAGCCAGCTGGTATGGTGACGCACCCATCCGGAAGCCATTATCAGGACAGCATTTCTAACCTGCTCGCAGCCTATTTTCGTGAAAAAAATGAGACAACACGCATTCGGTCCATTGGCCGTCTGGATAAAGAGACCTCCGGGATTTTACTTTTTGCCAGAAACCAGGTGGCGGCAGCCAGATTGCAGAAGCAGAGGGAAGAAGGAAAGCTGCAAAAGAAATATCTGGCGCTTGCAGAAGGAGATTTATCAGAAGCAAATGATTCTGTATTCTGGAAAGAAATTGCTATACCACTTGCCCCGGATCCGGAAAATTCCATGAAAATGACAATTTCTCCAGATGGACTGTTGCCAGGAAGCAGGAATGCAGTTACGTATTATAAAAACATAAAAAATTTCGGTAACGTGACTCTTGTTGAGCTTCAGTTGGAAACCGGACGAACCCATCAGATCCGGGTTCACATGGCAGGGATAGGTCACCCTCTTCTGGGAGATACGATGTACAATCCTAGAGCGTGTTTGAAAATGAGTAACAGAAAAGAAAAAAAGAATACGGAAGGCAGAATAAATAATAGGAATGACTGCTTCAAAAGAGCTGCGCTCCATGCCTGGAAGTTGACTTTTTGTCACCCATTTACAGATGAAATAATCACTCTGGAAGCTCCCCTTCCAGATGATTTCTGCCGCTTTTTGAATGCAAACGAGGAGGAAAAAACATGACAGAAACACAGCAAACCATAAATAATGTTATCGCAAAAATGATCGCATATTCCGATGGAAACAAGCATGATATTGCCCATTTCTTGAAGGTATATACATATGCCAGAATGATTGGCGAGATGGAAAATTTGACCGAAAGAAAGCAGGAAATTCTGGAAATCGCAGCCGTGATCCACGACATTGCCTGCCCTGTATGCCGCGTAAAATATGGTAATACAAACGGCTCCAACCAGGAAAAAGAAAGTCCTGAGCTGGTAAAAAATTTCCTTAAGGATGTGGAAATTGATGATGAAATGAAAGAGAGAATCAACTATCTGGTCAGCCATCACCACACCTATACAAACGTAGACGGACTGGATTACCGCATTCTTCTGGAAGCTGATTTCCTTGTAAATGCAGATGAAAGTGAAATGTCTGAGAATGCTGTCGAAACAGCCAGAGAGCGCGTATTTGAGACCAATACAGGCAAAAATTCACTCACAAGTATCTATAAATTGCCTGCCAGGTAAAGCAATAGAAGGCGTTGAAAAAGAAAAAAGAATGGTTAATTGCTGCAATATTAAGCCTGGAAATTCAATCTATGGAACCGCCTATTTCCGGGAAATTGGGTTTGTAGTGAAGGATAAAAAAGGCTTTCACCTGTGACGGAGAAATTTATCAGTTATTTGAAGTGAAAGAAAATATGTTGAAATATTGGCGTGGCATTGGCTGCGCCTTTTTTTGTGTAAATGATAGAAATATAGAAATTTGTTTTCAAAAATGGTATTGACAAAACTATATTATATATCATATAGTATTGTTAATTAAATAATATTGATGAATTATATAATATGATTGGAGTGATCAGATGGTATTTAACACAGGAGCTGCACTTCTGGATGCTATTGTCCTGGCGGTTGTGTCCAAGGAGCCGGAAGGTACTTACGGATACAAGATCACCCAGGATGTACGCGGAGTTCTGGATATTTCAGAATCCACACTTTATCCAGTGCTGCGCCGCCTGCAGAAGGATGACTGCCTGGAAGTCTACGATCAGGCATATGCCGGACGAAATCGCAGATATTATAAACTGACGGAGAAAGGGCAGGCACAGCTGAATTTGTACAAGATCGAGTGGAAGAATTATTCCACCAAGATAGGCAGTATGTTTGAGGACGCTGGCAGAAATGCGGACAGCGGCCACATGAGGGAGGAGAATTAACAGGTATGGACAGAGCGCAGTTTATGAAACAGCTAGAGAGGCTGCTGTCTGATATTTCGGAAGCAGAAAAGCAGGAGGCGCTGGCTTACTACAACAGTTATTTTGACGAAGCCGGTCCTGAGAATGAGGCTTCCGTGATCAGAGAGCTTGGAAGCCCCGGAAAAGTGGCTGCCATAATAAAGGCAGACCTTGACGAAAGCAATGAGGAATATGCACAGTATACAGAGAATGGATATGAGGACTTGAGGGAAAACAAGGCTTCTTATATGCCGGAGATTCGCCAAAGAGATGGGGAACATGCAGGAAAAACAGATCGTATCCACAGGGGATATCGCCCGAAAGAGAAGGGAAGCAACAGCAGATTTATCCTGATCCTAATTGCCCTGGTATTTCTTTCCCCATTTATCATTACAGCAGCCAGTGGCGTGTTCAGTATTTTACTGGTGGTGATCTTGTTTCCGTTTTTGGCAATTTTTGTATCCGGAGTTGTGGCGTTCGCATTTATCGTAGCAGCCTGCGCCTGCATGAGTGTGGGGGTTGGAACTTTGGTTACCAATACTGCTGTGGGACTTCTGGTAATGGGAATCGGCTGTCTTTTGTTTGCATCAGGAATTCTGTTCTGCATTTTAACAGGATGGCTGGGCTCCACGATTTTCCCATGGATTCTTCGTAAGGTGACAGACTTTTTACAGAAAATCGTGTATCGGAATAAGAAGGAGGAGCAGGCATGAAAAAAGGAACAAAGGGAATGCTGATTGCAGCAGGTGCTTTCGCAGTGGCAGGAATTGGTTTATGTATCGGTGGAATTTCTGTAGCAGCAGTGGAAACAGGCGTAAATGTGTTTGATCAGGCTGGACAGCTGCTTCAGGATAATGATTATCCGCTGGCTGGTTTGATCCATTGGGGAAACGTCCAATATCATTCTTCTGACATAGATTGGGATGCTTTAGATGGAAATACTGTGGATATGGATTTTGCCAGTGATCTGGAAATCAGTTTGAAGTATGATGAGCTCCTTATCCAGGAATACGATGGTGACAAGATTCGGGTAAATGTGGCAAATGATACGAAGAACGATGTGGTGGTTAAGGAAACTTCTGGGAAAATCACGATTACAGATACCCGCAGTGGCAATGTAAAAAAAGAAGAAACAGATAAAAGTCAGTATTCCTTCAGTGAAAGAATTTGATACGGTAAGCTTGGGCGTTGACATGGGAACCATTGATCTGGAGTGCGATTTAAAAGTACAGGAGCTTTCGGTGGAAGTTGGTGCCGGAGAATTTTGCGGTTATGGAAATATCACAGCAGCGAATTGTGATCTTCAGGTTGGCGCCGGAACCATCGACATTGATCAGATTGATGTTCAGAAACTGAATGCGGACTGCGGTGCTGGTGAAATTGACATGGTAGTAACTGGAAAAGAGAAGGACTATAATTACGATCTTTCCTGTGGTATGGGTGAGATTGATTTGGAGGATTCTGAGTACAGTGGACTTGGCATTGAGAAAAACATTTCCAATGAAGGTGCCAGAAAAGATATGGTGCTGGAATGCGGAATGGGCGAGATTGATGTGGAGTTTACTGGGGAAAACTAAATCTTGCAGAAAGCTCTTTTCAGACACGCTCTGGTGTAAAGTTATGTAATGGATAAAAAATGAGACAGAAATGTCAGATCGGAGGAATCAATTATGAGCAATAAGCGTTTATACAAATCAACCGTAAACTGTATGCTGTGCGGTGTGTGCGGCGGAATTGCCGAGTATTTTGATATCGACCCAACCCTGGTCCGCCTAGCCTGGGTGATTCTGACCTGCTTCGGCGGCGCCGGAATCTGGGCATATATTATTGCAGCGATTATTATTCCGAAAGCATAAGAAGAACCGCACAAGCTCCACTGCCTGCGAAAACTTAGCTGCGGGAGGCCGAGCTGCTTAGTTGTAGTTGACAGTCAGCTTGGCAGAATATTGCGACGGTTCGCGTGGAATATGCCATGTCAAATTGCATCCACTTTGAATAAATGTATTGTATTTTGTCCATACTCCCTATATACATCCAAACACTGTAAAAAGGAGCATAGACATATGAACAAAGACAAAGAAGTAGAAGCTTACAAATCCGGAAATCTTACCCCTGAAGAACAGACAAAATATGAAATTGCGCAGGAACTTGGCATTCTGGATAAAGTCTTAGAAGGGGGCTGGAAAAGCCTCTCCGCCAAAGAAACGGGCCGGATCGGTGGCATAATGGCGCGAAAGAAACCGAAAAAATAATAGTATATTATTTGCCCCTGCAACCTGTTATCAGGCTCTAGGAGGGGCGGGGAAATGGGGGACGCGTAAGCGTCTCCTTTTCAGAAAAAACGGAGGAAAACTATGCGTATCCTGATTGCAGAAGACGAGGTAGAAATTGCCCGGGCACTGAAGGTTTTGCTGGAAAAAAACAAGTCCTGCAGGACAGTTTGAGAGAAAATATTCAAACTGTCCTTTTAAAATATATAAAAATTGGATATTTATAACGGTACAGTATTCCTGTATGCTTTCAGACAAATAAAAGGCAGTTGAAGAAATGGAAATCTGTTAAAACAGTGCCCCACAATTTTTCTGCACAATACATACAGGAGGAAATCAAAATGAGCCAGGAAAGATATGCATTAAATAAACAGCTTGCACAGATGTTAAAAGGTGGAGTGATCATGGACGTTACCACTCCGGAACAGGCAAAAATCGCAGAGGAGGCAGGTGCCTGTGCGGTTATGGCGCTGGAGAGGATTCCGGCAGATATTCGTGCAGCAGGCGGTGTTTCCAGGATGAGCGACCCCAAAATGATCAAAGGAATCCAGGAGGCAGTCTCCATTCCGGTTATGGCGAAGTGCCGTATCGGACATTTTGTAGAAGCGCAGATCCTGGAAGCAATTGAGATTGATTATATTGATGAGAGCGAGGTACTTTCCCCGGCAGATGATGTTTACCATATTGACAAGCGTCAGTTTAAAGTACCATTTGTATGCGGAGCCAAAGATTTAGGAGAAGCTTTAAGGCGAATCGCAGAAGGCGCTTCCATGATCCGTACAAAAGGCGAACCAGGAACCGGCGATGTGGTACAGGCGGTGCGCCACATGCGCATGATGAATAGCGAGATCGCGAAAGTGGTTTCCATGCGTGAGGATGAGCTTTTTGAAGAAGCAAAGAACCTGCGTGTACCGTATGAGCTGGTTGAGTATGTACACAAAAACGGAAGACTTCCTGTGGTAAACTTTGCAGCAGGCGGTGTTGCGACTCCTGCAGATGCGGCACTTATGATGCAGCTTGGCGCAGAAGGTGTGTTTGTGGGCTCTGGTATTTTCAAATCCGGTGATCCGAAGAAGCGTGCAGCAGCTATTGTAAAAGCGGTCACCAACTATCAGGATTCCAAAATGCTTGCAGAGCTTTCCGAGGATCTTGGTGAAGCTATGGTTGGAATCAATGAGCAGGAAATCCAGCTTCTGATGGCAGAGAGGGGCAAATAAGATGAAAATCGGAATCCTTGCTGTGCAGGGAGCTTTTGCAGAACATAAGAGTAAACTGGAAAAACTGGGTGCCCGGTGCATGGAGCTGCGGAAAAAGGAAGACCTGGATGGAGACTTTGACGGACTGGTTTTGCCAGGCGGGGAGAGTACGGTACAGGGAAAACTCCTTCGGGAGCTGGAAATGTTTGAGCCTTTGAAAGAGAAAATCCAGGCTGGAATGCCGGTGCTTGCCACTTGTGCAGGGGTGATCCTTCTGGCTGACCACCTCTCTAATGATGGGCATGTGTATTTCGGAACCATGCCTGTGACAGTAAAAAGAAATGCCTACGGCAGACAGCTTGGCAGTTTTCACACCATCAGGGAAATGAAAGGAATCGGTCAGGTTCCCATGACATTCATTCGTGCCCCTTATATTGAAAAATGTGGGGAAGGCGCAGAAGTACTGGCTGAGGTGGATGGAAACATTGTAGCTGTAAAGTATAAAAAGCAGTATGGACTGGCATTTCATCCGGAACTGGATGAGGATGACAGGATACATGAGGCGTTTCTGAATAGTGTAAAGAAATATGCAAAGAAAAATTCCCCAAATACCTGGCTATAGAATGAACCTATAACCAGATATTATTTTTACATATTAGACAGATAATCCCCAGTATGTTACTATGCATTCATCAACAAAAACAAAGCAACAGCAAAGAAAAACATCAAAAACAATAACAAAACTAACATTAACAAAAAATGATGAAAAATAGTAAACATACGGAGGAAAGAAAAATGGCAGATATCAGAGATTCTAAAAACTGGGGATTTGAAACAAAACAGTTACACATTGGACAGGAGAAAGCAGATCCGGTAACAGATGCAAGAGCTGTTCCAATCTACGCTTCCACATCTTATGTGTTCCATAACTCACAGCATGCAGCTGACCGTTTCGGACTTCGCGATGCCGGAAATATTTATGGAAGACTTACCAACCCTACAGAGGATGTTTTCGAGCAGAGAATTGCTGCTCTTGAAGGTGGAGTTGCAGCACTTGCAGTTGCTTCCGGTGCAGCAGCTATCAATTATACATTCCAGGCACTTGCAAAAACAGGTGAGCACATTGTAGCTTCCAAGACCATCTACGGCGGAACATACAACCTTCTGGCACATACTTTTCCGCAGACCAGCGGTATCACCGCAACATTTGTAGACCCGGATGTAGAAGGCTCCTTCGAAGCGGCAATTCAGGAAAACACAAAAGCAATCTTTATTGAAACTCTTGGAAACCCGAACTCCAACCTGATTGATATTGAAGAAGTTGCAAAAATTGCGCACAAACATAACATTCCTCTTGTAGTTGATTCTACATTTGCAACTCCTTACCTGGTTCGCCCGATTGAGTATGGTGCAGATATCGTCGTTCATTCTGCCACCAAATTTATCGGCGGCCATGGAACTGCAATCGGCGGCGTAATCGTAGACAGCGGTAACTTTGACTGGAAGGCATCCGGCAAATTCCCGTGGATTTCTGAGCCGAACCCAAGCTATCATGGAATTTCCTTTGCAGAGGCAACCGCTCCGGCAGCATTTGTAACTTACATTCGTGCAATCATCCTTCGTGATACAGGAGCTACCCTTTCTCCATTCCATGCATTTATGTTCTTACAGGGACTGGAAACTCTTTCCTTAAGAGTGGAGCGTCACGTAAGCAACGCCCTGAAAATCGTAGATTACCTGTCTAAACATCCACAGGTAGAAGCTGTTCATCATCCATCACTGGAGAGTGAGCCAAGCCATTATCTTTATAAGAAATACCTTCCAAACGGTGGCGGTTCCATCTTTACATTTGAGATCAAGGGTGATGCACAGACCGCTCAGAAGTTTATTGATAACCTTGCAATCTTCTCACTGCTTGCAAACGTTGCAGATGTAAAATCTCTTGTGATCCATCCTGCAACAACCACACACAGCCAGTGCACAGAGGAAGAGCTTCTTGACCAGGGAATCAAACCAAACACAATCCGTCTTTCCATCGGTATTGAGAAAGTGGAAGACCTGATCGCGGCTCTGGACGCAGCATTCGAGGCAGTAAAATAATTAAAAAATAAATTCATTTTTGTAAAAGGTACTGTATCTCCTGAAATGGAAATATAGTACCTTTTTTACGGGCTGCAACAAACGAATTCGGGCAAAATATGCCGCAAAGTGGGACGTGCGGATTGCGGGATGATTTTTCAAACAGGCTCTGGCATCTACGGAATGGTTACAGATTATCATAAAAATGTTTGTATTATTTATTCTTCTGTTTATACTTTTTTAACATTTTATGTGCAGAATTGTCAAAAACGGTAGACAGAATTGTGCAAAGTATGGTAAAATATTGATGTATTAGGGGAAAAGGGAAGGCAGTGATTTTGTGTGATAGATATCTCTAATCTTGACAGCCATATATTTGATGCTCTGTCTCAGACTTCAGATAATATGTACATTTATATAGCAGACCTGGAACGCGATTTTTCCAGATGGTCTAAGCCAAGTGTGGATTACTTCAATCTGCCGGGAGAATTTATAGAGAATACGGCGAAGGAATGGGTACAGCATATCCATCCTGCAGACCAGCATATTTTTCTGGAGGATATCGGTCGTATTTTTGAGGGGAAAAGCAACCGGCATAATTGTGAATACCGGGCTTTAAATAAATATGGGAAATATGTATGGGTAAGGTGCCAGGGAATTGTGGAGCGGAATGCGGATGGAAGCCTTGGCCTTTTTGTTGGCACGATGATGAATCTTGGTGTGAATGCCAAGTTTGACCAGCCCACTGGTTTATATACGTTTCATGAGCTGAAGAAGCAGCTTCCGTCATTTATCAGTCATGGAATGGAAGGTGCGGTTCTTCTTTTTGATGTGGACAGACTTCAGAGAATCAATGATATTCTTGGGTATCTGGTAGGAGATGAGGTGCTGCAGCGTCTGGGACAGAAATGTCAGAGTATGGAGGGCGTTATTTCTTATCGAGGACCAGGAGGTAAATTCTATTGTATTACCACGGAGAAATCCGAGAGTGCGCTTGACCGGATTTACCGGGAAGTGCAGAGATTTTCGGAGGAAGTCCCCAGGGAGATGAATCTGGAGATCCAGTTGACAATTTCCTGCGGAGTGGCCTTTTTTCCACAGGATGCAGAGGATTTCGAGACTTTGCATGCAAATGTGGAATACGCCCTTGAGCAGGCGAAGAAAGTGGGACGTGGTAGCATTGCGCAGTTTTCCGGACAAATGCACAGAAAAACAGTGGAGAAATTCCGACTGCAGGAAGTTCTCCGTGAGTCTGTTGCCAATAATTGCAGAGGGTTTGCACTGGTATACCAGCCTCTGGTGAACGGAGAGACTCAGGAGGTTTATGGTGCTGAGACTCTGATGCGTTTTTATCTGCCGGATGGAACCCTGGTTTCCCCAATGGAATTTATTCCGATCCTGGAGGAAGACGGAACCATCAGACAGGTGGGAGAGTGGCTTTTGAATGAGGCACTTGCCCAGGCGGCCTTGTGGCGCATGGAGAATCCTGATTTTGTAATTTCCGTGAATGTTTCTTATATCCAGATACTTCAGGAAGGCTTCAGGGAAATGGTGACACGGATCGTGGAAGAATCTGGCACACCGGAGAAGCAGCTGATCCTGGAGCTTACAGAGAGCTGTAAGGTATCGGATCCCAATGGCCTTCGGGATGATTTTGAATATTTTAAAAATATGGGGATCAATATGGCACTGGATGATTTCGGCACGGAGTACTCTTCCATTGCATTGCTTCGCAAGCTGAAACCACAGTGGATCAAGATCGATCATACTTTTGTCCGTTCCATTCAGGATGATGAGATGGATCAGGCGATTCTGGAATATATTATGAATCTGAGTAAGCAGACCAGAATAAAGGTTTGTGTGGAAGGGGTGGAGAATAAGGAAATCCTTTCCGTTGTCCAGACTTATAAGCCGGAATTGCTTCAGGGATACTATTATTCCAGACCCTGTCCGGCGGAGGAATTTTCAAAGAAATATTTCAATGGAAAAGATAAGACAGGCAGCTACGGTTGTCTGAAAAAATAATTCTGATAAGCGCTTTTTTATACGCTCTAAGGGAAATACTAGTACATCGTTTTCGAAATAACTATACCACTCACTTGTCTGTGAATTCGATTGCACAGGTATAAAAGCCTCGGCGTAGCCCGCTACGCCTACGTTTTTATACCTGCACACTCGAATCCACATCCTACGTGATTGGTATAGTTATTTACGAAGCGATGTACTAGTCTTTCGTCTATTGCAAGTGACCCCGATACAGATCGGTATAGCTTTAAACTGGAATTTGATCATTACATTAAAGGGTAGACCTGCTATGGTTTAGATAAGCTAATCCTGAATAATAATTATGCAGACGCTACCAATATGAAAGAAGCTGTAGAGGACAGTTTTATGCTGCGCAATTATGGCACAGAAGATGGAAATGAAGCATTACAAAAAACAGAGTCAGGTGGTGTATAATAAGAAAAACGGAGTTGAAAAGCCATGGTTAATCCGTTATAATTTTCATATATAAATACATGAAAAAAGTGTTTTTTCAGAAAATTGTATGTTGCTGGTCATGGGGTGGACAGCAACGACTATATGAAGGGGGATTTTTCTATGACGAAAATGAAGAAGATTTGCATACCTGTTCTTGCAGCTGCAGCCCTTGCATTTTCAGTTCCCGGAACTACGCAGGAGGCAGAGGCTTCCTGTAATACTTACCGTGTGAATGTTGTTACTGGATATCTGGCTCTGCGGACAGATACATCCTATAATAGCGGTAATGAGATCGGAGAACTTTACAGTGGTGATCTGGTGGAGGTACTGGATTATACTGGCGCCACTGGTTACTGGTATGTATACTCTCCTAAGTATGACGATTTCGGATATGTGAATAATGATTATCTGGATTCTGTGACATCTTCCGTATCTTCCTATAATACAATGTGGACCGTAAGCGTTTCCACCGGATATCTGGCTCTTCGCAATGCACCGGAATATGATGCATCTAATGAAATCGGTGAGCTCTATTCGGGAGATACCGTCTGGGTTTCCGACAGTAGCAATTCTCAGTACTGGTATGTGTATTCCCCGAAACTGGACGGCTATGGATATGTGAACCAGGAGTACCTGTACAGAGAAGAGGGACTGGATACAGATTCCAGCTATTTTGGCGAAGTAAGAACGGTCAGTGTAGCCAAGGGCTATCTGGCACTTCGCAATATGAAGGCATATGATGCTTCCAATGAAATCGGGGAATTATATTCCGGCGATACCGTACAGCTTCTGGACACAAGTGATTCCCAGTACTGGTATGTGTATTCCCCGAAATATGATACCAATGGATTTGTAAACAAAGATTATCTGGTGGGTGGAAATGCATATGCTACCTTGTATGTAAAAGTGCCTACCGGATATCTGGCTCTTCGATCCGCTATGGGATATGATGCGGCAAATGAGATTGGTGAACTGAATACCGGTGATACTGTGGTAGTAATTGATTCCAGTTCAGATAAATACTGGTATGTATATTCTCCACGCCTTATGAAATACGGATATGCAGATTGTAATTATATATTCTGCAATTGATGAGCAGGAAAGAAAAACAGCCTCTGACTTTTTTACTGGGAAAGTCAGAGGCTGTTTTTGAAATAACTATAATTTTTATAACTGCACACTTGAATTCATATCCTACGCGATTGGTATAATTGTTACTGTTTACTCCGTGACCAGTAACGTATAGTTATCTTTATAGAAATTTCATACTTTCTCTGATTGAACAAAAAAACCTGCAATGCTATACTAAAATTGAAATATATTTGAAAAACAGGAGTGTGATAAATTGCAGGGTACCACAGAAAACTATATTCACCTTGAAAAGGTTTCTAAGATTTATGGAACGAAAGAAGTAAAAATAATCGCAGTAGATGAGATCAGCTTTAACATAGCTAAAGGCGAGTTTGCCGTGATCGTAGGGCCCAGTGGTGCTGGCAAGACTACGGTTCTGAATATTCTGGGCGGAATGGATACTGCCACCAGCGGTCAGATCTGGGTAGATGGAAGGAATATAGCGAAATACAATAACCGCCAGCTCACCAGCTACCGCAGGGACGATATTGGATTTGTTTTTCAGTTTTATAATCTGGTTCCCAATCTGACAGCCTTGGAAAACGTAGAACTGGCAGGACAGATCTGTAAGAACCCCATGGATCCGAAAACTGTTTTGGAAGAGGTGGGGCTGAAAGACAGACTTGGAAATTTTCCTGCCCAGTTATCAGGCGGTGAACAGCAGAGAGTTTCCATTGCAAGAGCTCTTGCCAAGAATCCGAAGATGCTCCTTTGCGATGAGCCAACAGGCGCTCTGGATTACCAGACTGGTAAGGCGATTCTCAAGCTTTTACAGGATATGTGCCGCCAGAAGGGGATGACAGTAGTGGTTATCACTCATAACTCTGCATTGACGCCTATGGCAGATCGCGTGATTAAAATAAAAAACGGCAAGGTGGCACAGATGACTTTGAATGCCCACCCAACCCCGGTAGAAGAAATTGAGTGGTAGGTGAGAGATGAAAGCATTAAGAAAAGAATTCTGGATGGAGATCCGAAAAAGCAAATCCAGGTTTATCTCCATTCTTCTGATCGTGGCTCTTGGAGTGGCCTTCTTTTCCGGTATTCAGGCTTCCTCGCCGGATATGCGCTATTCCGGAGATGCCTATTATGACGAAAGCAGCCTGATGGATATCAAGGTTGTGGGCACAATGGGCCTGACATCTGATGATGTTTCTTCCATAGAAAGTATAGATGGCATCGAGTCCGCAGAAGGTGCCTGGTCTACCGATGTGATGTGCGGGGAAGGCCAGAAGCAGAAGGTTCTTCACATTGAATCCATAAATGACACAGTGAATAAACTGGATGTGCAGGAGGGACGCCTTCCGGAAAAAAGTGGAGAGATTTTTCTGGATAGCACATTTGCTTCTTCCAATGAATATAAGGTAGGAGATAAGGTGGCTTTGCGTGAAGAAGGAGATTCCCCCGTTCTTGTGACCACAGAATATACGGTAGTGGGAACTGGAAGAAGTCCTCTTTATATTTCCTTTAATAGAGGAAATACCACCCTTGGAACTGGTGAAGTCAATGGATTTGGATATGTGCTCCCAGAAGATTTTGACCAGGAAATTTATACGCAGATTTATGTGACCGTTCATGGAGCAAAGGGTCTTACAAGTTATACAGACGGTTATGAGAATCTGATCGCCAAGATCAAAGACCGTGTTGAAAACATAGCAGATGATCGCTGTCAGATCCGCCTTGCAGCTGTGAAGGCGGATGCACAGGAGGAAATCAATGATGCCCAGAAGAAGCTGGACGATGGGAAAAAAGAGGCAGATGAAAAGCTTGCTGACGCAAAAGAAGAGCTGGATAAAGGTGAAAAGGATTTAGAAGACGGCAGGAACGAGTATGAAGATGGAAAATCCCAGTTAGAAGACGCAAAAACAGAGCTTGCCGATGGAAAAAAACAGCTGGAAGATGCGAAGACAGAGCTTGCTGATGGGAAAAACCAGTTAGAAGATGCGAAAGCGCAGCTTGCTGATGGAAAAAGTCAGCTGGAATCTGCCAGGAGTCAGCTTTCCTCCAGCAAAAGCCAGCTTGACACTGCCAGAAGCCAGCTGGATGATGGATGGAGTCAGGTAAATGCAGCAAAAGCCCAGCTTGCTGACGGACAGGCTCAGCTTGATTCCGCGCAGAAGCAGGTAACCAGTGGTCTGGCAGAATTAGAGGAAAATCAGAAGACTTTAGATGAAAATAAAGCGAAACTTGCAGATGGAAAAGCCCAGATTGAGGCAGGCGAGCAGCAGTTAGAAGCCGCAAAGCAGACTTTGACAACAAAGCAAAGTGAACTGGATCAGTCAAAAGCGGAGATCATTGCCGGACAGCAGCAGATCGAAAGTACCAGAACCCAGTTAAATGTCCAGAAGCAGCAGATTACAGATGGACTTTCCCAGGTATCAGCAGGAGAAGCCCAGCTTCAGGATGGAATAAGTGCTTTGGAAAGTGCAAAAGCTCAGCTGATGGAGCTGCAGAGCCAGCTTGAGATAGTACGCGCAAGTTACAAAGCAGCACTGGAAAATCCGGATGCTTCCCAGGAGGAAATAGATATTCTGGCAGCTCAGGTGTCTGCACTGGAAGAACAGGAGGCGGCGGTAACCCAGCAGATTCAGGCAAGTGAAGCGCAGATTGAGAGTCAGCGGCAGCAGCTTGCAGCGAACAGAAGTGAGTTGGAAAGCGGGCTTGCAACAGTCGAGGATGGACTTTCCCAGCTTTCGCAGAAAGAAAGCGAGCTGAATGCTGGTCTGGAACAGATAACAGCAGGTCAGGCACAGATTGATGCCGGATGGATTCAGATTCAGGAACAGGAGAATACTCTTGCTGCCTCGAAAGCTGAGATAGAGGCAGGGGAACAGGAACTGGAAAAAGGTCAGAAGCAGTTAAAGGCAGCAAAGAAAAAACTGAATAAAGCCCAGAAAGAAATTGATTCCAATGCAGAGACCCTGGCAGCAGGACAGGCGGAACTGGATGCCAATGTGGCAAAGCTGAATGACAACGAAGCGCAGTATGCTTCCGGCCTGGAACAGTATAATTCCGGTGCCCGGCAAATTGCGGAAAATGAGGCAAAGCTTACTTCCGGTGAGCAAGAGATTGCAGAAAATGAGGCAAAACTTGCCGATGGTGAGAAAGAAATCGCAGACAATGAGAAGAAGCTTGCAGACGGTGAAAAAGAGATTACAGACAATGTGAAAAAGCTTCAGGATGCGGCTAAAGACTTGAAAAAAGGCGAGAAAGACCTTGCAGACGGAAAGAAAGAGTACGAAGACGCCAAAAAAGATGCTGAGGATGAGATTGCCGAGAATCAGCAGAAGCTGGATGATGCGAAAAAGGAGCTGGAAGATCTGGAAATGCCGGAGTGGATGGTCACAGATAGGGAGGCTCTTCCGGAATATACGGATTACGGTGATAATGCAGATCGTCTTCGAAACATCGGTCAGGTTTTCCCGGTCATCTTTTTCCTGGTAGCGGCATTGATCAGTCTTACCACTATGACTCGTATGGTGGAGGAGCAGCGAACCCAGATCGGTACCTTGAAGGCATTGGGATATAAGAAGTCTGCTATTGCAGCAAAATACATCTGTTATGCATTTTTTGCAACTCTTCTTGGCAGTGTGCTGGGAATGCTGATCGGAGAGAAAATCATTCCATACATTATTATAACTGCTTATGGAATTATGTATCATAACGTGGCAAATACCATTTCCATTGATTATCAGCCTGGCTTCGCACTGATCGCTTCCGCAGCCTCTGTTGTATGTACAGTTGGAGCCACTCTTTTCGCAAGTGGAAAGGAGCTGCAGGAGACACCGGCCTCTCTTATGCGCCCACCGGCTCCGAAAGAGGGCAAGCGGGTATTGCTGGAGCGGCTCACATTTATATGGAAGCATTTAAGCTTTTCCTGGAAGTCCACAATTCGAAATCTTTTCCGTTACAAGAAGCGCCTGATCATGACGGTCTTTGGAATTGCAGGAAGCATGGGACTGATGCTGGTTGGCTTTGGGATTCAGGATTCCATCAGTGATATTGCCGCTATTCAGTACCGGGAGCTTCAGCATTATGACGGAATGGTGATTGAGGACAGCGATGCTACAGAGGAAGAACATGCAGAGCTGTTTGAATATATGAAGGAAAATGAGCAAATCGCCCATTGCAATCGGGTACAGATGACGAAGATCAGTGCTCCGAAAGGCAGCTCCAGCGTCAGTATTTATCTGTTTGTGCCAGAGAGCCTGAGTGAGTTTGCAAGGGATGTAACCTTAAAGAACCGTATTACCGGGGAAACATATGAGCTTACCGACGAAGGTGCTGCTATTTCCGAGAAAACAGCATCCCTGCTGGGATTAAAGGTGGGAGATATGATTCCCCTAAAAAAGGGAGATAAGGAATATAAGGTGAGGGTGGCTGTGATCACAGAGAATTATATGAGCCATTACCTTTATATGACGCCCAGGGTTTATGAGCAGACGTTCGGGGAAAAGCCGGAGTATGAGAACATTGTGTTTACTATGCAGGAAGACTGCAAGGATGATCTGGAAATGGCAGGAAGCCGGATCCTTGCTAATCCTGGTGCTCTCAGCATCAGTTATACCAGTAGTCTGGCATCACAGGTTGACCGTATGCTGAGCACTCTGGATGCGGTGATCCTGGTGCTGATCGTTTCCGCAGGAATGCTGGCTTTTGTGGTATTGTATAATCTGAATAATATCAATATTACAGAAAGACAGAGGGAGCTGGCAACTTTGAAGGTGCTTGGCTTCTATGACGGAGAGGTCTCCCAGTATGTGCTTCGGGAAAACGTGATCCTGACAGTGCTTGGAATTATGTTTGGAGCAGTGTTTGGAATTCTCATTCACAGGTATGTGATTACTACGGTTGAGGTGGATGCAGTTATGTTTGGACGTAATATTAAGCCGTTGAGCTTTTTATACAGTGGAATTCTGACAAGCATATTTTCCATTGTGGTGAATGGGGTGATGCATTTTAAGCTGAAAACCATTGATATGGTGGAATCCTTAAAGAGTGTGGAATAAAAATTATTGTAATTGTGAAATTTTTAAATTAGCTTGACAAGCCGGAAGAATGCAATTATAGTTATATCCATAAAAGTGGCGGCTTTTTCCGGATATTTACAAGGAGATCAGACCGCTGCAGCGAAAAGCGTTGAAGAAGAGGAGTAAGTAAATGCCCTCCCAGAGAGAAATGTCCAGGGATAACTGTGGTGGAAGACATTTTGAGATCCGCATTCACTGAAGGTAGCTTCTGAGCCGGGAAACTGAACAAGCAGTGATATCTGCAGTAAGTTTTCACGCAATTCCAGCGTTACAGGAAAGAGATATGTGTACAACAGAGCGAAGACTGTAAATGAATTCAGGGAAACAGTACTTTGCATTTTGCACATAATGAAGGTGGTACCGCGTTAATTTCGCCCTTCACACAATTGTGTGAGGGGCTCTTTTTTTAGGAGGAAAATCATGAGCAAAGAACTTGCAAAGACCTACGATCCAAAAGGAATCGAGGAACGTCTTTACCAGAAATGGATGGACAACGGATATTTTCATGCAAAAGTAAACCCGGATAAGAAACCATTTACCATTGTTATGCCGCCGCCAAACGTAACCGGACAGCTGCATATGGGACATGCACTTGATGAAACTATGCAGGACATTCTCATCCGTTTCAAGAGAATGCAGGGCTACGAAGCACTGTGGCAGCCGGGAACTGACCATGCAGCTATTGCTACAGAGGTTAAGGTTACTGAGAAACTGAAAAAAGAAGGCATCGACAAGGCAGAAATCGGCCGTGAGAAATTCCTGGAATATGCCTGGGAGTGGAAAGAAGAGTACGGCGGAAAAATTATCAACCAGCTGAAGAAGCTTGGTGCTTCTGCAGACTGGGAGCGAGAACGCTTCACCATGGATGAGGGATGCTCCAAGGCTGTACAGGAAGTCTTCATCAAGTTATATGAAAAAGGCTACATCTACAAAGGTTCCCGTATCATCAACTGGTGTCCGGTATGCCAGACTTCCATTTCCGATGCAGAGGTTGAGCATGAGGATCAGGACGGATTTTTCTGGCACATCAATTACCCGGTTGTTGGAGAAGAAGGAAAATTCGTGGAAATCGCAACAACACGTCCGGAAACACTTCTTGGAGATACTGCAGTTGCAGTAAACCCGGATGATGACCGTTACAAAGACATTGTTGGCAAAATGCTGAAGCTTCCTCTCACAGACAGAGAGATCCCGGTTATTGCCGATGAGTATGTTGATAAAGAATTTGGTACCGGATGCGTAAAGATCACACCGGCACATGACCCTAACGATTTCGAGGTTGGAAAGAGACACAACCTTCCGGAAATTAACATCATGAATGATGATGCTACCATCAATGAGCTGGGTGGTAAATACGCCGGCATGGATCGTTACGAAGCAAGAAAAGCCATGGTAGAGGATCTGGACAAGCTTGGTCTTCTGGTAAAGGTTGTTCCGCACAATCACAGCGTTGGAACTCATGACCGCTGCCATGCAACTGTAGAGCCGATGATCAAGCCTCAGTGGTTTGTAAAGATGGATGAAATGGCAAAAGCTGCTATCAAGACTCTTGAGGATGGAGATCTGAAATTCGTCCCGGAGCGTTTTGACAAGACTTACCTTCACTGGCTGGAGAACATCCGTGACTGGTGTATTTCCCGTCAGCTGTGGTGGGGACACAGAATCCCGGCTTACTACTGCGATGAGTGCGGTGAGACTGTAGTTGCAAGAGAAATGCCGGAAAAATGTCCGAAATGCGGATGCACACATCTTCATCAGGACGAGGATACTCTGGATACCTGGTTCAGCTCTGCTCTGTGGCCATTCTCCACACTTGGCTGGCCGGATAAGACACCGGAACTGGAGTACTTCTATCCAACAGATGTGCTGGTAACCGGATATGACATTATTTTCTTCTGGGTTATTCGTATGGTATTCTCTGCTCTTGAGCAGACTGGAAAGACACCGTTCCATCATGTGCTGATCCATGGTCTGGTAAGAGATTCCCAGGGACGCAAGATGAGTAAATCCCTTGGAAATGGTATTGACCCTCTGGAAGTAATCGACAAGTACGGCGCAGATGCTCTTCGTCTTACCCTGATGACTGGTAATGCACCTGGAAACGATATGCGTTTCTACTGGGAGCGTGTAGAATCCAGCCGTAACTTTGCAAATAAAATCTGGAATGCTTCCCGTTTCGTTCTTATGAATCTGGAAGGAAAGGATGTAACGGAGCCGGAGATTGGTTCTCTTTGCGCTGAGGACAAATGGATCCTTTCCAGACTGAACAATGTGATCAAAGAAGTAACCGACAATATGGAAAAATATGAGCTGGGTATTGCAGTTCAGAAGATCTATGATTTCCTGTGGGACGAGCTTTGCGACTGGTACATTGAGATCGCCAAGGTTCGTCTGTGGAAGGCTGAAGAGGATCCAAAGGCAGCAAACGAGGCTCTCTGGACACTTCGCACAGCGCTGACCCAGGGACTGAAGCTGCTTCATCCGTTTATGCCATTTATCACAGAGGAAATCTACTGCACACTGCTTCCGGAGGAAGAGTCCATTATGATCTCTGACTGGCCGGTATATAAGGACGAGTGGAATTCTCCTGAGGCTGAGCTTGCAATCGGAAGCTTCCAGGAGGTTGTCCGCGGCATCCGTAACACAAGAACCAGCATGAATGTTCCGCAGAACAGAAAGACACATCTGATCATTGTTGGAAAAGATGCTGCTATCTGCCAGATGTATGAGAACAGCAAGAAATCCTTTGCAAACCTTGCTTTTGCAAAAGAAATCCATGTTCAGCAGGATAAGACTGGTATTGGTGAGGATGCAGTTTCTGTTGTTGTTTCCAATGCAGTTGTTTATATGCCTCTGGAAGACCTTGTTGACAAGGAAAAAGAGCTTGAGAGACTGACAAAGGAGCAGGAGAGACTGACTAAGGAAATCGCCCGCTGTGAGGGAATGCTGAATAATCCAAATTTCGTAAATAAGGCTCCTGCTGCCAAGGTTGATGCAGAGAAGGAGAAGCTTGCGAAGTACAAAGAGATGAAAGAAAAGGTTGAAACACAGCTTGAGCAGCTTAAGAGATAAAAAGGAGATTTTGCATGAAGCTGAGCAAATTTTGCAATAAGATTTCCCTGATTCTCCAGGCACTCTGGTGCGCAGTGCTCTATTTCCTTATAGAGGCACTGTGCCGCCACTCTGTAGTGGAGGCCTGGGATTATATGACGGGAAAACCGTTGGTATTTGCTTATAATACGATGTTTATTTTTACTACAATGCTGATCGTTTATCTGTTTCACAGGCGGTGCTTCTGGAGAGTTGTGGTTTCCGTTTTCTGGCTGTTTCTTGGAATCGTAAACTGTATTCTTCTGATGAACCGTGTTACACCATTTACCGGACCGGATCTGCATATGCTGACGGATGGTATTGCGATCATGCAGAAATATCTGCCGTTTTATGGTGTGGTGATCGGATGTATTTTGATCGGACTTGTTGTACTGGGGCTTTTGATCCTACTGGTCAAGGGACCGAAGTATGAGCAGAAGATTAAGTACCGGTATGTGATTCCGCTGGTAATTGCTGGTTTTGTGGCTTTTGGAGGCGTGACACAGCTGGCTCTTGAAAAAAGGGTTTTGTCTAATTATTTTGGCAATATCGCGTTTGCTTATGAGGATTATGGTTATCCTTATTGTCTGGCGACTACTATTTTTAATACAGGTATCAGTGAGCCGAGAGATTATTCTGAGGATGAGATTAACCGGATCGAGAAGACAGAGTCCAATCTTCCAAAGACCAAAGAGGATGGAAAGAGACCGAATATTCTGTTCCTTCAGCTTGAGTCTTTCTTTGATCCGACACTGGTAAATTACCTGGATATTTCTGAAGATCCAATCCCGAACTTCAGAAAGCTGATGAAAGAGTATTCTTCCGGATATTACAAGGTTCCTTCTGTTGGAGCCGGTACGGCAAATACGGAATTTGAGACCATTACAGGTATGAGTCTTCACTATTTTGGACCAGGTGAATATCCTTATAAGAGTATTCTTAAGGAGACTACCTGTGAAAGTGTGCCCTATGTTCTGAAAAATCTGGGGTATTCCACACATGCGGTACATAATAATGAAGCCAACTTCTATGGAAGAAGGTCTGTTTTCCCAAATCTGGGATTTGACACCTTTACCTCTGAAGAGTATATGGCAGATGAGAACCTACAGAATCCTCTTGGGTGGGTAAAAGACAGTGTGCTGACGGATGAGATCATTAAGTGTCTGGACTCTACTGACAGTCCGGATTATGTGTATACCATTTCCGTGCAGGGACATGGCGATTATCCAAGCGAGCCCATTCTGGATAATCCTTCTATTACAGTTTCCGGTTCTCCTACGGATGAGCTGAATTGTAAATGGGAGTACTATGTGAATCAGATTCATGAGATGGATCAGTTTGTGAAAGAGTTAACAGATGCTTTGGCAGACTATCCGGAGGATGTGATCCTGGTTATGTATGGGGATCATCTGCCTACTATGGGACTGACTGTGGAAGATCTGAAAAATAAGTATCTTTTCCAGACGGAGTATGTAATCTGGGATAATATGGGACTTACCAAGAAGGATGAGAATCTGGCTTCTTATCAGATCGCAGCAGAGGTTCTGGACAGAGTTGGTATTCATGAGGGTACGATCATGAAATATCATCAGGCAAGAAGAAATACCAAGAATTATCAGGTCGATCTGGAGACACTGCAGTATGATGTGCTGTACGGTCAGCGATATGCTTATGGAGGAGAAAATCCTTTTGAGAGAACGAAGATGCGGATGGGACTTTACGATGTGACCTTAGATTCCATTCGGTTAGTGTCGGATACGGATTGGACTTATTATATCCAAGGCACGAATTTCACCCCGTCCAGTCAGGTGAAGCTGAATGGAGAGTGGTATGATACGGCATATGTAAGTCCGAACATGCTGGTGATCTCGGGTACGGAGCTGTCGGATTTTGACAGACTGGCAGTTGTACAGAGAAGTAACAGTTCGACGAGGAAGGCTCTTAGCAAGAGCTTTGACAGAGCGGTTTATGCATTGTATGATAGTCAGTGGAAAGTGAATTCCAGGTAGGAACGTTTCACGAAGAAAGGAGAGGACAAATTTGCTCCGCTGGAGCTCAGACTGTGTCCTCTCCTTTTTAACCCCAAATTCTGCCGTATGAGATTTTTTCGGAACCTCTCTGATTTCTTCTGTGCGAGGTTTGTCGGATAAAAAGTTACGATTAGGGGTGGACTTCTGGTGTGACTATTATATAATGGTAGAGGAATGGAACTATTCAGAAGGCAGTATATTCTGCCAGACTTACTATGAGAATGAAAAGTTACGGACGAAATACAATAGATAAATGGTGGTTAAGATTATGAATTATGAGGAAGCGGTTGCTTATATTGAGGAGACTCCGAAGTTTACAAAAAAGAACAGCCTGGAGCATACGAAGGAATGCCTGAGGAGACTGGGAAATCCACAGGAGAAGTTTAAGGTGATACATGTTGCGGGAACGAATGGGAAGGGGAGCACCTGTGCGTTTCTCACATCTATTCTCAGGGAGGCAGGGTATTCCTGCGGTCTGTTTACGTCTCCCCATCTGGTGAAGATCAACGAGCGGTTTCAGATCAATGAGGTGAATATTGATGATGACACCTTTTTGAAAGCTTTTGAGAGAGTGAAAGTGCTGGCGGACGAGCTTGTGGCTGAAGGAAGTTACCATCCTACTTATTTTGAGATGCTGTTTCTTATGGGAATGGTGATCTTTGCAGAGGCAGGGGTGGACTATGTGACTTTGGAAACCGGGCTTGGCGGAAGGCTGGATGCGACTACAGCGGTAGAGAATCCGGTAGCTTGCGTGATCACATCTATCAGTCTGGATCATATGCAGTTTTTGGGAAATACGGTAAGAGAGATTGCAGGGGAGAAGGCTGGAATCATTGTTCCGGGAGTTCCTGTAATCTATGATGGAAATGACAAGGATGCGGCAGAAGTAATCGCTGCGAAGGCAAAGGAGCTTGGAAGTCCGGCTTATAAAGTAGTTCAGGCTGGAGCAAAGGTACTGGGAAATAATAAAGACGGCATTGATTTTTCCCTGGAGGACGATTATTATGGGGATACCAGGTTCCATATTCCTTTTATTGCATGGTATCAGGTGATGAACGCGTCTCTGGCGCTTACTACCATGGAAGTGCTGAAAGACAGGATTCCGGTGACGCTGGAACAGCTGCAGGCAGGAATTGCAAATACCAGATGGCAGGGCAGAATGGAGACTATTTTGCCAGGTGTGATCGTGGATGGTGCACATAATGAGGATGGCGTGCGCAGGTTTGTGGAGACTGCAGAGCGGTTTCAGAAGGAGTATCCGCTGACACTTTTATTTTCTGCGGTGAATGATAAGGATTACCAGGATATGATCCATACAATTTGCAGCAGGATAAAATTCCGTAAAGTTGTGACCACAGAGGTTGGGGGATACCGTGAGGTGCCGTCTGCGGAGCTGGCAGAGATCTTTTGCAAAGAAGGCTGTAAGGATGTTGGAAACTCTGATAATATTGAAGAAGCTTTTCATATGGCTCACGAGGCCAAAGGAGAGGACGGAATGCTGTTCTGCGTGGGTTCTCTTTACCTGGTGGGAGAGATTAAGACACTCTTGTTGAAAAAGTAAATTGTCTGCAGGAAAAAGAAAACATGGGATTTCTGGTTGATTTTCCGGAAATCTGTGGAGGAATTTTATGATCGATTACGAAGAGGAACTGAAGAAATTTGAGCCCTGTCTGGATGTGACAGACGCGGAAGAGGCTATTTACGATAGAGAGCTGACGGATATTCTGGACATTCTTCAGGAAATGCTCAGGGAGTCCAAAAGCGGACGCAGGATGAAATAGAATAGGAGATACTTAATGAACTGTATGAATTGCGGCGCGTTCCTGGCTGACAAGGATCTGGATTACTGTCCTCATTGCGGGTGCAACGTCCTGATCCAGAAAAAGGTGGAGTATCTATCCAAACTTTATTACAATCAGGGCTTGGAGAAGGCAAGTATCCGAGACCTTTCAGGAGCTGTTAACTGTCTGAAGCAGAGCCTTACCTTTAACAAGAGAAATATCCAGGCGAGAAATCTTCTGGGTCTTGTGTATTTTGAAATGGGAGAGGTGGTTGCTGCTCTTAGCGAGTGGGTGATCAGTAAGAATCTGCAGCCTACCCGGAATATTGCGAATGAATATATTAATCGTCTTCAGGCGAATTCGAATAAACTGGATGCTATTAATGAGACAATAAGAAAATATAATAATGCCCTGGCTCTTTGCAGGGAAGGCCATGAGGATATGGCTGCTATTCAGCTTCGCAAAATTCTGAACCAGAATACCAAGCTGATCAAAGGCTATCACCTGCTGGCGCTGATCTATATGAAGAATCATGACTGGGGCAAGGCAAGAAGAACCTTGAAAAAGGCGGCTCGTATTGATAAGACCAATACAACTACATTACGTTTTCTTCGTGAAGTAGATGAGAGAACCGGTGTAACGACCAGACTTGAGAAACAGAAAAAAGGACTTTTGGGTGCCAAGGGCAAGACAGAAGGTTCGGATGAGATTTCCAGAAGTACTGTGGTACAGCCGGCAGTTTACAGGGAAAATTCAAGAATTTCACTGTTTGTGACACTTATGGCGGGTGTGGCAGCAGGTGCGGCTGCATTTTGGTTTCTGGCAGTTCCGGCTATCAAGCAGGGGATTTACAGAGAAGCCAATCAACAGATTGTAAAGTACAGCGAGTCTCTGGTCAGCCAGGGTGCGGAGCTTTCCAAAGCCCAGGGTGAGGCGAAGGAATCCGGAGATGTGGCAGAGGAAATCACCCAGCAGCTTGATGCCGAGCAGAAGAAGAGCACCAGTTATCAGGCACTTCTGAATGCGTATGCAGCTTATACACAGAATGAGTATGATGCAGCTGCGTTGGAAATCCAGAAGGTTTATGAAGATCAGCTGGGAGATGATGTAATGGGAATTTATAATACCATCTGTTCAGCTACTGGTGTGTCTGGAATCACGGAAGACAGTAAGTCTGAGGGCAGCGAAGATTCCTCTGATTCCGAAAGCAATGATGGAACTGACAATACAACAGAAGGCTCTGAAACGGATTCCTCTGGTTATGACAGTTCTTACAATGATGCATCTGGTGACAGTGGGTATGATGAATCCGGATATTCTGATTACAGCGACGAAAACGGATATTATGATGAAAATGGTGATTTTCAGTATTATGAATAAAAATTTCTGAATTACAATAATGAGAAACCTCTGAACCGGGGATGTGCGGGATAGACCTGCACATCTCTTTTTCTTTTTCCTGTGCAGAGGGTCAAAATAGAGTAAAAAAGGGGGATTTTATTTATGAAACCTGTTTTTGAAACTACGGGAACCTGTCTGAATATTAAACTGCCTGAGGAACTGGATCATCCGGCTTCTGAGCTGATCCGGAGAGAATCAGACAGGATTATGGGAAAAATATATATCAGAACCATTTGTTTTGACTTTGGAAATACTGTTTTTATGGACAGTTCGGGCGTAGGTTTGATCATGGGGAGATACCGGGCTCTGGGGATGCGTTCTGGCTGCATGAAGGCCTGCCATGTAAGCGGATATATTGAAAAATTGCTGCGGCTTTCAGGTGTGAGTAAATTTCTGGAACTGGAAAGAACAGAAAATGAGATGCAGCTGGAAGGGAGGGGAGTCTGATGGGAAATTCCAACGAAATGACCATTATTTTTGATAGCCGTCCGGAGAATGAAGGGTTGGCAAGGGTAGCTGCTGCGGCATTTTGCACCCAGCTGAACCCCACACTGGAGGAAGTAGCAGATTTGAAAACGGCTGTGTCAGAGGCTGTAACCAACTGTATCATTCATGGCTATCAAGGCGAGGTACATAAGATACGGATGAAGTGTGTCAGAAAAGAGAGAACAATTTATCTGGATATTGAGGATGATGGCATAGGGATTGCAGATGTGGAAAAAGCAATGGAGCCCTTATATACGACCCGCGCTGATCAGGACAGGTCAGGAATGGGGTTTACTTTTATGGAAGCATTTATGGATGAGGTTAAAGTCACCTCACAGGTTGGAAAAGGAACCTGTGTGCATATGAGCAAAAAAATCGGTAATTGATCAGGAGGAAGCATGGATCACACTCTTGCTCTCATTGGGCGCATTCACCAGGGAGATAAAGAGGCAAGAGATACTTTGTTTTCGGAAAATATGGGACTGGTGTATAGTGTTGCCAGGCGTTTTCTGGGGAGAGGGGTGGAAATGGAGGACCTTTTTCAAATTGGAAGCATCGGGCTTTTGAAGGCTGTAGATCATTTCAATCCTGAATTTGATGTGAAGTTTTCTACTTATGCAGTACCAATGATCATTGGAGAGATTAAGCGGTTTCTTAGGGATGATGGAATTCTGAAGGTGAGCCGCTCCATAAAAGAGAATCAATATAAGATCTGTAAAATGAGGGAGGAACTGGAGAAAAAGTTAGGCCGTGAGCCGGATCTAAGAGAACTTTCAGATGCTATGGATATGCCGATGGAAGAATTGGCGATGACGCTGGAATCGGCTGCAGAGGTGGATTCTATTTACAAGACTGTGTATCAGGGAGATGGAACGGATTTGCAGCTTGTGGACAGGCTTCCGGAAAAAGAGGATCGCCATGAAAAGCTTTTGAACCGGATTTTTCTGGAGGAGATTCTGGAAAAATTGGAAGGAGAGGAGAAAAGACTGATTGTATTTCGGTATTTTCAGGATATGACACAGACAGAGGTTGCAAAAAAAATGGGAATGTCCCAGGTTCAGATTTCTAGGATGGAGAAAAGGATATTGAAGAAGCTGAGAGAAATGGAGAAGTAAGAGCCAAAGTGAAACTTTGCGGTATATTTTTCCCGGATTCAGTTGACGTAGCCCGCTATGGTGCCCTGATCCCGGCCAATTCTCCCACAAATTGTGACGCACATCTTGCAGAAAGCCTTTTTCAAATATGCTCTGGAAAAGGAGAAAAAGCAAAGTATTTTCTCATATTTTCCAGAGCATTATTGGGTGTTAGAATTTAATCTCTTTTCCTTCCAGACGCCACTGTCTGAACTCTGCAGAAGCAGAGAGAAGCAGGTCAGAAGAGGAGTTAAGGGCTGTCTCAACTGAGTCCTGGATAACTCCGATAATAAAGCCTACAGCTACAACCTGCATGGAAATGTCGTCAGAAATTCCGAAAAGGGAGCAGGCCATAGGAATCAGAAGGAGGGATCCGCCGGCAACACCGGAAGCACCACATGCAGAAAGGGCTGCAAGAAGGCTGAGGATGATGGCGGTTGGGATATCAACGTGGATTCCAAGGGTAAAAGCAGTTGCCATTGTCATAACGGTGATGGTGATAGCAGCTCCGTCCATGTTGATGGTTGCACCAAGAGGAATGGTTACGGAATAGGTGTCACGGTCAAGCCCCATCTCCTCACAGGCTTTCATATTTACTGGAATATTGGCAGCGGAACTTCTGGTGAAGAATGCGGTGATGGCACTTTTCTTCAGGCAGTGCAGAATCAGCGGATATGGATTCTTGCGGATACACCAGTAAACCAGAAGCGGGTTTGTTACAAAGTAGATGAAAAGCATGCTGCCTACCAACAGCAGCAGTAGTCTTCCATAGGTAGTGAAAATGTCTAATCCGTTGGTGGATACGGTGTTAAATACCAGACCGAAGATTCCGAAGGGTGCCAGGTTGATGATCCAGCTGACCACCAGGGATGTTCCGTCTGCAATGTCAGCAAGGACTTTTTTGGTGGTGTCATTTGCTGTACGAAGGGCAAGTCCAAGAAGGATGGCCCAGGTAAGGATACCTACATAGTTTGCATTCACCAGGGAAGATACCGGGTTGGCAACAATATTCAGAAGAAGGTTGCTGAGGACCTCCACAATACCCTGTGGAGCACTGGCGTCTGCGGCTGCATTGGTAAGTGTCAGCTGTACAGGGAAAATCATGCTGGCGAAAACGGCAATCACAGCTGCCAGTACAGTGCTGAACATGTAAAGGGCAACTACTGTTTTGATAACGCCGCCATGGGATTTTCCTGCGTTGCACAGTGAACTGAGAACCAGAAAGAATACCAGAAGGGGTGCGATGGCTTTCAGGGCACCTACAAATACATCACCAAGGATGGCAATGCTGGTTGCACCGGGGGCTGCAACTCCAAGGATGGCACCAAGAATCAGACCGACGACGATTCGTTTTACCAGTGCAATCCCGGTCCATTTGTTCCATAGATTTTTCATTTGTTTCTTTACCTCTTTCCCTCTTTAATTTGATAAAAGATTAATCAATTAACTAATTATAAAGGATGTGAGGGGATTGTGCAACAAACTTTTAGGAAAATTGCAGTGAATCTCTATTGTATCTCTATTGTACAAAAAACTTTGTTTTATATTCAGAAGGGCTCAGGCCTTCATATTTCCGGAAAATCGAAGAAAAATAGGTGGCATCCTTATATCCCACAGCTTCTGCAATTTCGTAAGTAAGCAGATCCGTATTATGCAGAAGCTCCTTTGCCTTATGAATGCGCTCCTTATTGATGTACTCAGTAAGAGAACAGGAGGTTGCCTTTTTGAAGGTGCGGCTTAGGTGGGAGGGGGAAATATGCAGTTCCTGAGCAATGGTATCCAGGGAGAGATTTCCAGCCAGATTCTGGACAATATACTGTATGGTGTTTTCTATAATGTAATTGGGAACTGCATGGGTGTTCATACTGTTTTCCCTGGTATATTCCATGATCTGAGAAACAGCACTCTCCAGGGCAAAAATATCCCGGGATTTCAAAAGGTCTTCCAGATATCTAAGGGGAACAGGCTCCAGCTCTTTTTTTACCAGTACACGGCAGCAGATGTAGTAAATCTGGGAACAGATATTCTTTGCATCCTGTGAATTGGTAAAACTGCTTTTGAACTTGGAAAAAATATGATTGGAAACAGAACTGGCTTCCTGGAAAGCCCAGTTGTTCAGACTGCTTTCAATCTGATAAAGATTCAGTGAATTTTCTACAGAAAGTTCCGCAGATTCCTCGGAATTGATGCTTTCAAAAACAGAAATTCGTTGTTCGCTATAAAAGTTATGGGTAAGTGCCTGGATGGCCTCGGAAACTGCCATCTGAAACGCTTCCGGGGATTGATGAAGAGCACTGATCCCGGTAAGAATTTCAGAAGAACTGAATGCCTTTACAATACCGGAGATCTCACGACAGTTTTCCAGAATATATTCTGGAATGGAAGGGCTGGGCTCCGTCTGGAAATAAACATTCAGGATTAAATTGTTATAACGGTAACAATAGGTGTTCTTTTTCTCCGCAATTACAATTTTTTTCAGAGCTGACAGATCCGGTTCATCGGAAGAGGGTTTAAAAGCTGCTACATAATAGCAATCCATGTGAAGTCCAAGGGAAAGAAGCTTTTCTTTTAATTCTTCTGTGCAGGGATGGTCAGTCAGCTCCTGCATCAGCTGATCCTTCAGGAAAAAGACACCTTCTTTTGCAATATTCTCCTGCTGTTGGGAAACAATCAGTTGCTTTTGAGCCTCCTGGACAGCAGCGAAAAGTTCTTTTTTATTGGTTGGCTTTAAAATGAAGGAGGTGACGTGATATTTGATGGCAGTCTGTGCGTACTCAAAATCAGCGTATCCGGTCAGGATGATCACCTTTGTCATAGGATGATTTTCGTGAACAAAGCGAGCTACTTCCAGTCCGTCTGCAGCGGGCATTTTGATATCTGTGATTACGATATCCACAGGATGATTTTTCAGAAAATCTATGGCCTCCATTCCGTCAGAAGCGCTTCCCACAACCTGACAGTCGATGGATGCCCAGTTCATATAATTGGAAATACCTTTTCGCATAGTGACTTCGTCGTCAACTACAAGAAGCTTAAATATCATGGGAAAACTCCTTTCTTGGAATGTGGAAAGAAACTGTGGTGCACTTGTTTGGAAGGCTTGTGATCTTTATCCCCGAGTCTGATCCATAAAGCAGTTTCAGCCGCTTGTCCAGGTTTTTCATGCCGATGTGAGTGTGGCTGTCTTTCTCAGAATGCCGGATGGACTGAATATCTGGTATCACTTCAAAACCGATTCCGTCGTCAATAATGCAGATTTCCAGCATTTGGTCATCTCCCTCTATGATCTGGATGATCAGATGACCTTTTCCTTTCTTGGGTTCCAGACCGTGGACAATTGCATTTTCCACAAGTGGCTGAATGGAAAGACAGGGGATTTCGCAGGAAAGAGCCTGTTCCGGTATCTGGATATCGCAGGAAATTTTGTCCTCGAAACGCATCTGCTGAAGATATACATAAAGTCGCACATATTCCATTTCTTTTGAAATGGAAGTGAAATTGTGATTTCGGGAGAGGGTGTTCATTTTCATCAGGCTTCCCAGGGAAATTACCATCTCATAAATCTCTTCGTTGTCAATCATCTGGGCTTTCCATGCAATAGTGTTGAGCACATTGAAAAGAAAGTGTGGATCCATCTGGGACTGAAGAGCACGGATCTCGGCATTTTTTATAAGAAGTTTTTGCTGATAAATATCCTGATAATAGGTGTCAAGCTGCAGAAGCATCTGATTAAAGGACTGGGCCCACACCTGGAATTCCTGATAAAAGCTTTCTGGCGGAAGGGAGCTGCGGTTTCCTTTTGAAATCTCATTGATGAGAAGAATCATGGTATCAATGGGACGGGTAACTGCCCGGGAAATAATAAATGCCGCAAACAGGGCAATGAGAGCCACTGCCAGGGTAACCAGAAGATAGGATTTCAGGGTACTGTTCAGGTTTTCAAGAAGCAGTTCTTTGGGAGCGGCCACTGCGGAGGTAAGTCCCAGTCGTTCCAGGGACTGGGATGCCATGAAATAATCTTTGCCGGCAAAGCTTTGTTCCTTAAACAGCACAGAGCCTTTTTTTGTATTCAGACTGGAATATAAAGTCTGAAGATCCTCTCCTGAAAAATCAGAATCTGTACTAAGGGAAAATTCTCTGTTAAAAAGCATAATAAACCAGGATGAATCAATGGTCTTCGAGCAGTATTCAATCCATTTCCTGGCATTGATGTTGATAACAATCATACCAATCCTGTTTCCTGAATTGCTGCTATACAGATTGCGGGCAAAGTACATGTTCTGTTCGTGTAGCGGGGAAGTATAACACATCAGGTGCGGATCAGAGGCGTCGATGGTACTTTGCAGAAAGTCTGAGGTATCTTCCACGTTTTCCAGAATCCCGGAAGTATAGGCATGGTAAATAATGTTATGATTGTTATAAATGTAAATGGAATCTGTGAAATTCTTTTCGGAAAGAGCAGAACTGTTATAAATATAAGACATCTGCCGCTCTACGGAAAATGGATGATTGGTTCCCGCGTCCGGATTTTCCAGTGCATTCTGGATCACCTCATTAGACATAAAAAGAGGAATGACGGAATCAATTGTCTCCACCTGGTCCTGTATGGTATCATTGACCTGATTTAACTCCCGCACAATGGAGTCGCGGGAGGTCTTTCTTAATATAGAAGAAGTTTTGATATAATAAAATCCCACAGATAATAGTAAAACGAATCCCACGATGATCATAATGGTGACGGTAATGAAAAATCTGAGAGAGGGATATTTCTTAGGAGTGTGATCAGCCAAAATGGAAAACCTCCTTAATTTGGAAAAATAATTACTTTTATATTATCCCACATTTCAAAAAGTACATCAATTAAATTTGCAGGAATGTCATGTATTTTAAAGAAGAGGACAAAATTTTTAAACAGGAGAAAGAAAAGGAGAAAAATGGGAAAAAATCAGGAAAATGGTGCGGAAATATCCAAGGAACAGCACAAGGTCTTTTATTAAAAAAAGGGGCTTTACAGGCTATAATACACTCACAAACCAAAACAAGGGAGGAACATCATGAAAAGAAAAATGATTTCTAAAATTATGGCAGCAGCACTGATCGGAACTATGTGTGCGGGAATGGCTGTACCTGTAATGGCTGCCGATGATGAAAAAGTAACTTTAAGCGTGATCAACTATCACGTAGGAACCGACTACGCAGCTGAGTACTATTCCTATCTGTTCGAAGCTTTTCAGCAGACAGAGGAAGGAAAGAACGTAGAGTTCAGCTTTGAGGAAATTCCTACAACAGATGCATTTAATCAGAAAATCAAACTTCTTATCTCCAGCGGAGATCTGCCGGATATCGTTTTCAATGGTGGAAACAACATTATCGAGCTGGCTGCAAAATCCGGAAAAGTAGCAGACTTGACACCTTACCTGGATGCAGATCCGGAGTGGAAATCTCTGTTTGATGAAACATCTCTGGATTTCAATACAGTAGATGGCAAGATTTATGGTATTCCGGTTTCTAAAGAGGTTTCTTACATTTACTATAACAAAGACCTGTTTGAGCAGGCTGGAATCGAGGCTCCGGAAGTAGCATATGCAACCTGGGATGAGTTCTTTGAAGCATGCGACAAGCTGAAGGAAGCAGGAATCACCCCGATCGGAATGGATAGTGCAGATTCCGGATGGCTGACAAACCTGTGGATGAGTGCTCTTATTGGAACAAACGGTGATGCTGGAAATGAGTGGATGAACACTATGTATCCAACAGATTACAATACACCAGAAGTAATTGAAGCAGCAGAGAACATCCAGAAAATGTTCCAGAACTATACAACACCAGATGCTGTTGGCGGAAAATATGATCCAATGGCAACTCATTTCTTTAACGGCGAAGTTGCAATGTTCCCGAACGGACCATGGATGATCCCGGATTTCTCTGAGACAGAGAAGGCTCCGGAAGGCTTCTATGACAAGGTTGGTATCATGCTTCTTCCAGGGAACGGAATGGAAATGGTTCCAACACCTGGCGATATGGTAGGCGCTACCGATCCTGAGAAAATAGAGGCAGCAGTTGCATTCCTGAAATTCGAGACAACTCCGGAAAACCAGATCAAGGCTCTGGAAATGACCGGATTACAGCCTGTATCTGATAATCTTGAGGTTCCGGATACACTTTCCGAGAGCGATCCTCTGATGGCACAGGCACTTGAAATCCAGGGCAAGGCAGAGGTGACTTACGGACAGAATCAGGCATACTGGTATCAGAATACAATTGATACCTTCTCAACAGAGCTTCCGGAACTGGCATATGGAAACATCACAGCAGAAGAGTTCTGCACAAAACTGTCAGAAGCGGCAGCAAAGAACGTGGAATAATGTAAATAGCCTGTCACCGGCACCAATACAGCTCTGGTGACAGGCTGTTTTTATGAAACAGGAAATTCCGTTGGAATTTTCTGCAGGCAGGATTCTTTTTGTGAGGAGAAAAAATGAATACAAAGAATAAAAAGATATGGATTTTTTTGTTTACCATTCCCTGCATGATCTTATTTGCACTGGTATATGCGGCTCCTATCATCACTGTTTTTTACACATCTCTGTGTGATTATACCGCTTTTAATTCACCTGCATTTCAGGGAATCAAAAACTTTATTACGATTTTCAGTGACAGCGATTTTATCTGCTCCATCCGGAACACCCTTCTGTGGGTAGTGCTGCAGTCCACCATACATGTAGGTGTTGGTCTTGCTATGGCACTTGTTCTTCGAAGAAAACCGAAGGGCTGGAAATTTGCAAGAACAGCATACATGATCCCAAATATCATTCCTACAGCGGCAACAGGTGTTATGTTTACTCTGCTTTTAAATCCTATGTTCGGAATTGTAAAGCCAATCATGGATTTTCTTGGAATCGACTACGCCATGGTTCCAAATCTGTTCGGAAATTCCAGATATGCATTCTGGACGGTGACAGCAACCTGGATCCTCTATTCCGGATTTAACACCATTATTTTTCTGGCAGAAATGGGTGCTGTAAGCAAAGAGATTTATGAGGCAGCAGCAATCGACGGTGCAACTCCCTGGCAGGCAGACCGTTATATTACGCTACCGCTGATGCGAAATGTATGCGGAACCTGTGTCACTCTTGCAAGTGTGGCCATGGTGTCACAGTTTGACATTATTTACATGACAACAAAAGGCGGACCTGGAACTTCTACTTTGAACCTGCCCATTTATCTGTATAAGGCAGCGACACTGGAAAACAATTATGGAAAAGCAAACGCAGTAGGGGTAGTACAGATCATTATCGGAATCACACTGGTTATTCTGATCAAAGGTCTTTTCCGTGAGAAAAAGGAGGCGGCATAATGAGAAAAACAAGCAGAGTGAAAAATGGGATCGCGTCCTTTTTCAAATATTTCTTTATGATCTTTTTGATTTTTATTTCATTGGCACCAATCATTTGGGCGTTTTTGGGGTCTTTTAAATCTTATGCAGAGATTAACTCCTCTGCATTGTCCCTGCCATCCAGTTTTAACCTGGATAACTATAAGGCGGCACTTCAGTATGCACCGATTTTGAAATATTTCATGAACAGTGTGCTCATTGTGGGAATCAGTGTTCTTGTTACGGTAGCGCTGGTTGCAATGTGCGCTTATGTGATTTCTCGATTTGATTTTAAACTGAAAACTCTGATCGTGCTTTTGATCTCAGCATCCTTAATGCTTCCGGCACAGGCAATTTCCCAGCCATTGTTTGCCATTTTCCAGAAGCTGGGGATTTTTGATACAAAGCTTGGTCTGATCATTGTGTATTCTGCAATGGGAATTCCAATGTCTTTCTTTGTTATGGTCAGCTATTATAAGACCATTTCCACAGCGCTTGAGGAATCGGCTTATATTGATGGCGCAACTTTTATCCAGACATTTTTACATATTATCCTGCCGCTGGCGAAGCCGGGACTTGTGACCATTGCCATGATTCAGTTTATCAATATCTGGAATGAGTTCTATTTCGCTTTGATGTTGACAAGCGGTGACCGTGCAAGGACAGTTCCTATTGCGTTGAATTATTATATGGGAACTTTTGCAAACAACTATTCCGCGCTGTTTGCAGCAGTTGTGATGACGGTGCTTCCTACAATTATTTTATTTATCCTTCTGCAGAGACAGGTTATGGAGAGTCTTACTGCAGGGGCTGTGAAAGGATGAGAATATGGATATCAACAAGAAACCGATTTATCCAGTAGAGACATGGAATGTTACAGAAAAGGAATTTTCCATGGAAACCAATTACCGGAATGAGACAACCTTTGCATTGTCAAATGGATATATTGGTACCAGAGGTACTTTTGAAGAAGGCTATGATTTCTCTGTTGATGAAGGGCTGGAAGGCAACTTTATCAACGGATTTTATGAAAGTGTGGACATTCCTTACGGAGAGTGGAATTATGGATTTCCGACCAAGAGCCAGTCACTTCTGAATCTGCCGGATCTTAAGAAAACAGAAATCTATGCAGATGGAGAGCTGTTTGACATGCGCACCGGCAAGGTGGAAGATTACAGCCGTGTGCTCCATATGAAAGATGGCTATGTGGAAAGAAAGCTGACCTGGATTTCTCCAAAGGGGAAAAAGCTGCAGCTTGTGATGGAACGTTTTGTGTCTTTGGTGCATAAGAACAGAATGTACCAGCGAATTCAGATCACACCAGTGAATTTTTCAGGGGAGATTCGTATCTGCTCTCATTTAAATGGGGATGTGGAGAATCATACGAGGAAGACAAATCCGCTGATCGGCTATGGTCCTTTTGGAAGCAGACTGCATATGGATAAACTTCAGGCTGAAGACGGTGTGCTGTATTATGAGGGCACTACTTTGCAGAGTTGCATGACTGTGGGCTGTGGAAGTCAGTATAAAATAGAAGGAGCCGGAGAGATTGTAACTGTTTTTGAAACAGAGGAAGAAAAAAGACATGCTGTGTGTGAAAGCAGAATGGAGATTCCGGAAAATACTACGGTTACCTGTGAGAAAGCTATTGTCTATACATCCAGTCAGGACATGGAGGTTAGCGAGCTGGAAAGATTTACGAAAAAAGAACTGAAAGAGGCATCTGAGAATGGATGGAGGAAGGAATTCCAGGCTCATATGGATAAAATCCATGAATTCTGGGATGTTTCCGATGTTCAGATTTATGATGATGAGACCCTTCAGCAGGGAATCCGTTTTAACCTGTTTCATATTATGCAGTCTGCAGGAAGAGACGGACGCACAGGAATGGGAGCAAAGGGGCTTTCTGGGGAAGGATATGAAGGACACTATTTCTGGGATACAGAAATGTATGTGCTTCCGGTATTTGTGTACACAGCACCGGAGCTTGCAAGAAAACTTCTGGAGTATCGTTTCCGTACATTGGATCAGGCCCGGGACCGTGCAAAAGTTCTTGGACACCAGAAGGGGGCTCTTTATCCATGGCGTACTATTAATGGAGAGGAAGCTTCCACTTATTTTCCACTTGGTACGGCCCAGTATCATATCAATGCAGATATTGCCTATGCGTTTTGGCTGTATGTGAGTGTTACCGGGGATATGGAGTTTTTCAAAGATATGGCTGCTGAGGTTTTTGTGGAGACTGCCAGAGTCTGGGCGGATGTAGGATATTTTGCTGAGTGCAAGGGCGGAAAATACTGTATTTGTGCGGTAACAGGACCAGATGAGTACAATGCTATTACGGATAATAATTTTTATACCAATCTTATGGGAAGGGAAAATATCCGTTATGCATTGAAATCGCTGGATATGTTAAAAGAGGCTGGAGAGGATGTATATGAGGCATTTGTTTCCAGAATGGGAATTACCCGGGAAGAAACTGCATACTGGAAAAAAATTGTGGAAAATATGTATTTTCCATATGATGAAAGTCGTCAGGTATATGCGCTGGATGATCGGTTTATGATGCTTCGTCCATGGGATGATTCCAGAATCCCACCGGAAAAGAGACATCTTTTGTATGAAAATTATCATCCATTATTTGTCTACAGACAGAGAATGTGCAAGCAGGCAGATGCTATTTTCGGGCTTTATCTGCACAGTTATTTATTCAGCAAGGAAGAACTGAAACGAAACTATGATTTCTATCAGGAAGTGACACTGCATCATTCTTCTCTTTCTAACTGTGTGTTTGGAATGCTGGCTTGCCAGATCGGATATTATGACGAGGCGTATGAATATTTTGCACAGTCTGCAAGAATGGATCTGGATGATTATCATGATAACTTCTATGCGGGAATCCATGCTGCAAATATGGCAGGAACCTGGCAGGCAATTATCAACGGATTTGCAGGTGTGAGGGTAAACGGCGGTGAACTGGAACTGCATCCTTATGTTCCAAAGCTGTGGAAGGGTATGCAGTTTAACCTTCTATACCGGGGAAGAAAGCTGAATATTCAGCTTACACATGAAAAAACAAGAGTAGAACTGGTGTCAGGAGATGCAGTCTTCTTAAAACTTAATGAGAAGGAAATTCATCTGGAGGCAGGAAAGGGAAGTATTTATGAAGAAGAAATATAAGGCAGTCTTTTTCGACTGGGATGGCACAGCTGTTCTCAGCCGAAAGGCACCTGTGGAGGAGATTGTAGGAGCAATGCGACCTCTTCTGGACCAGAAGGTAAATCTGGTAATCGTAAGCGGAACTACAATAGAAAATATTGCAGGGGGAAAACTGGAGACGTATTTTACAAAGGAACAGCTGGCGCAATTGTATCTGGGACTTGGACGCGGTGCCTTTAATTACCGGTATGAAAATGGACAGGAGTTGATTTTCTCGGATATGCTTCCAGACAAAAAAATGCTGGGGGATATTCACAGAATCTGCTTTGACATTCATATGAAGCTTCTGGAAAAGTATGGACTGAATACGGACATTGTATTTTCCAGACCTAATTATTGTAAGATTGATCTGATGGTGGAGAACCAGAGAGGGGATAATCTGTTTATGCAGGAGAATGAGCTGGATATGCTGAAGGATTGCCTGGAAAAGCATGGTGTAGAAGGCGGTCTTCAGGGGCTTCTGGATATTTCTGTGGCAGCAGGAGAACAGTATGGGATAACAGTGAAGCCAACCTGTGATGCTAAGTATCTGGAGGTGGGGATTTCAAGTAAGAGCGACAATGTGGATCGTATTCTGGAGCATCTTCAGGAAGCGTATGGAATCTGTCCGGAGGAATGCTGCTTCTGGGGGGATGAGTATGTGGGAATTGAAGAAGGGATTTATGGAAGTGACAGCTTCATGAAGACGAAGAAAACAGGAAATGGAGATTTCTTTGATGTATCAGAAGTTCCAGGAAAAAGGCCGGAGGGTGTGACCAAACTTGGCGGTGGTGTGGAACGGTTTCTTGGATTTTTGAGGGAGCAGGTGAAGATAGAATAAAAAAAGATGGACTTACATTTGGATGTTGCAGCCTATTATGGAACTTCAGCTGGAGAAAATCTTCAACAAATAGTGACATGTATCTTGTATAATGTTTTTTGAAGATATATTTTGGAATATATGCGTGAAATATAGAAATACCCGGTGGAGAAAATCATTCTTATGAGATTCCTTACCGGGTATTTGTGATTTTGAATTTATTTAGCAGCAGCCTGTTTGCCAAACAGCGTATTTTTGTACTTGGAAAGTGCAGTAAGAAGTACCATTCCAAAGATTCCGCAGGAAATGATCTCTCCGGCACCTACTGTAAGCATCATAAGTGGAATCGGAAGATTGACGGAATAGCCGTAACGAAGTACGAATGGAACCAGAACTGCATTGGCTACGATTGGTGGAACTGGTGCCAGCCATTTGTTGCTGTTACGAAGTTTGTAGGTAAATACAGCTCCGATGAGGGTAGCGATACTTCCGAATGCAATATCCAGAGGAATTGCACCGCCAAGCAGGTTGGCAAGGATACAGCCTACAAAAAGACCAGGAATGGCAGCTGGTGTGAAGAATGGAAGAATGGTCAGGGCTTCGGAAATTCGAACCTGGATCTCTCCATAGCTAAACGGTGCAAACACCAGTGTCAGTACAACATAGACAGCCGCAATCAGCGCTGCCTGCACCAGAAACAGGGTACTCTTGTTTTTCATATTCATTTGTCTCCTTTAGTTTTGTTTTACGAGTGGAAGGTCACGAACACTCGATTCATTTTGCGCCGGGAATCGGCGGAAAAGCCGCTTAAGACCTTATTTTTCTGGGCTTTTCAACGGGCATGAGTATAGCATATTTAGGAGAGAAATGCAAGGGGAAATGTGGTCGTACCCACAATTTACCCACAATGGAATTTTAATAATCAAAAAGTTGCTTTAATGCTGCCAATTGGAGAGGATAATTGGCATTTAATTATTCAAAAGGTTGGATAAGACTTAGGGAACTAACTACCGCGTCATATTGGCTACATAATTCATTTCGGTGCAGATCTCGATATGCACTAAAAAAGTCTTCCCATGAATTATCATCTTTTAATATAGGATTGTTAAAATCGCGCAGGATTTTTTCTTTCCATGCCTGGTATATTGTACTGTCAATGGTTCCATCCAGATAGAGAGCACGAGTCTTTTTCCAAGCTGTTAAAAACGTATTTAAAACAGAATCTGTAAATAAAATTGCAAGGCGAGCTGTTTCTGTGCAGGGATCGGTTTCGTTACAAGCATCAAACCACAAAGAAACTGAGCCATCATCTAACGCAAATAATCTTTTTATATAATCTGAATAGGTTTTTGCTGCAGGTTCTTCATTTCCTGCAGTAGAATCATCTCTTAAGCCAAAGAGCCAGTCAATAGAACAATCACATGTTTCTGCCATTTTTATAAGCGTCGGTGTTGGTGGCACTTTGGAACCATTCTCGTAGGCTGAAATTGAAGCCATTGTACATCCTACCTTTTCTCCAAATTCTTTTTGGGTAGAACCATCTCTTTTTCTCAATTCTCTTAAACGCTCGGGAATAAAATTTATTTTTTTCGTCATAATATTGAGCCTCCATAAAATTATTTTAACGTTATCTTTGTTTATTACATATTATCACTGTACATGTAAAAAATCAATAGAAATTAACAATAAAAACCTGTATTGACAAAATATATATTACAGTTCATAATATCAATATAAATTAATAAATATCAACGATAAAAGGAGAGGACAACATGAGAGAAGCGAGAAAAGAGATGCCAGAAATTAAAACTGGAAAGATTGAACAAGCGTGTGCAAGGTACGGATTAGGACGGAATACCATGCGTAAGGTAGCAGGTGAAGCCGGTGCAGAAATTAAGATTGGTAAATGTTATCTGATCAATTTTTCAAAAGTAGATGCTTACATGGACAGCCTGGCAAACTAAAAATGGTATCGCGAAATGACAGTACAAGAAGAAGTAAACGCGGTTGTGAAAGCTGCAAAAGAGTATCGGTGGGGATCAGAACTTTATGAGCGGATGAGAAACCTAATCATTCGGGCAAATGTGAATATATTTAATATTCTCAGAAATAACCTGCTGCCAGAGGAATATGAGCAATTAGATCTGGAATATTGCGAGTATTTCCGCCCAGGACAAAAAGAGCTGAGCGAATGGGTAAGATCAGAAAGAAAGAGAGGTGAGCATGAAGCGTGGAAGGAAAAAAGAAGACGGCTTCTGGAACAGAAAAAGAAGCTGCTCTTGCGGAGCTTGACAGAGTAGAAAGGGAACTGGCAGAGCTTGGCCCGGATCCAGCTCTGGAGGCAGACAAGAAAAGTAATGCAGTCCTGGATAAGGGAAAAACCAGACCATTGAAAGAAGTTAAGTATCCTGTAGCAGTGAGTGCAAGTGAATTAAAAAAGATGGAAATACCACAAATTGTGTGGATTGTGGATAGGCTTCTTCCAGTTGGCGTTTCAATGATTGGTGCACCTAGTAAGTATTTTAAGAGTTATATGGCTCTGGGACTGTGCCTGGCTGTATGTACAGGTGAAAAGTTCTTAAGTTTTCAGTGTAACAAATACGCCTGTCTGTATCTGGATCTGGAAAGTACAAAGCGTAGACCAAAGAGCCGGTTAAAACAAATTATCCCAAACGGTGACTGGCCTGAGAATTTTTACATATTGACTGCAGAAGATGAAGTAAGCAAGATCAATGAAGGATTTACAGAACAGATTGAACATCAGTTAAATCAGCATCCAGATATCAAACTTATTATTGTAGATGTATTCCAGATGATTCGACAACCTGCTAAAAGAAACCAATCGGGGTATGATCGAGATTATGACGATTTTAAGGTTTTGAAAAGAATTGCAGATAGTCATGAAATTGCATTACTACTCATTCATCACACAAGAAAGATGAAAGATCCAGGGGATGTTTTTAATGAATTGTCAGGATCTGTTGGAGTTATGGGAGCATTAGACTGTGCGTGGATTATCACGAAAGAAGATCGGTATTCTGATGAGGGTACTTTGAATGTTACAGGACGTGATATGGAAAGTCAGAAGCTGAAGATACGTTTTAATAAATGTACATTTCAGTGGGAGTATGTTGGCACAGAGGAAGATGTAAATAAACAGAGAAGAATAGCCTGGTTTGCTCAGAATCCTATTAGAGAAACTATCCAGAAATTGGTGCAGCAAGGGAATGGATATTGGGAAGGTACTGCAGATGATATAAAAACAGCTAGTAAATATTTATCTTGGGAGATTAATGAAGATGTACGAAAAATAGGAAAATTTATTAGAGAGTTTGATGATTTATTTCAGGGGATTGATGGGATAAATGCAGTGCCCGGAAATTCAAAAACAAGAAGGTGGAAATTTAATGCTACTGATGATACTAATAATACTAATAATACCAATGCTACTAATGCTACTGAGTAATATAGGGAGCGATAGGTAGCGTTGTAGCATGGTAGCATGTGTTTTTTTACACAGGCAAAATCAGGTAGTGGAAAATGAAAGATTATTTCAAATATTGTAATGCTTTTGTCATTTTAACAAGAGAAGGAGTGGTTTTAACCTCTGATGATACAAGAATTACCCCAGAAGAGGACAGATATTTGCAGAATTTAAACAGAAGATTAAGTGAAAGAAAGTATAAGCGAGGAAAAGGTAGCATGACATTGGATATTAAAGCTTTAAGAGAACAGCTAAATAAAACCAGGCGTGATATTGATCGGAATGTTTATCTTATAAAATCGGCTGAAGCTAAGATGTTGAGAGTGGATCCGGGTGGCGGTGAATTTTACGATCTGATTGATACAGTAGAAAATGTCAAGAGTGAAATTGAAAAGTTGAAATGTAGTGAAGTACAGTTGATGAAAAAAGCATGGGACTTAGAGCAAAAGGAGCGGTCTGATGAAAGAACAGCAAATATGGATTAAGACAATGGATTCGGCAGCAGAGGTTGGAAACCTTATTCTTGCACTGTTTGAAGAGGATGAGGATTATAGCGGAGAAATGCGTGTTCTGGTTGGAAAGCCAGAAAGTGGGGGATATGAAAAGCTGAGCCACATATATGACTTGTCAAGTATGGCTGTGAATGTTATGAAAGAGCATTATGGAGACAGAAATGTGGAAGTTATCACCAAAGAAAACGGCTATGGTCTGCTGCCAGATTATGAAAAGGGAAGTATGGAAGCGATAGAGGAACAGCTGAAGAATATTGATCATCATTTAGAATCTATCAGTGGTTCTTTGAAAAAGCTTTCTCGCTGTGTAACGGAAGCTCCGGAAAGAGATGTCTTTACTATTTGCGGAGCTGTTTCAACCTCGGAGTACTAGTGAGAAAGGAGAACAATGGTAGAAGAAGTTTTGAAAACAGGTCAGCGCAATGCTCTTTCACCGGAATATCTGGCAAAGAGGTTGAACCTTGGAACAGTCAGGGCATTGCAGAAACAGGTAGAGAAAGAACGCTGGGAAGGTGCTGTTATTCTTTCTACGTCCATTCCTCCGGGCGGTTACTATCTGCCAGAGAATGAAAGAGAGGTAAGGCAGTTTATCAGAACCTTGGAGAACAGAGCTGATAATACCCTGGGAGCACTGAAAAGTGCCAGGGCATATCTGGAAAAAGCAAAATAGCCCACTGCACAAGGCAGCAGGCAACCGGATTGTATGCAGTTATTGTAAAGGGGGTGTTGCCTTGTGTCAAGCCAGAAGATGAGCAATAAGCAGCTTGTGTTGAGAATCAAAGCCGGTGAGAACGTTGCTGATAATATGCTGCAGCTCTGGCAGCAGAACCAAGGATTTATCAGATCTATTGCAAAGAAATATGCAGCTTATGAGGAAATTGAGGATTTGATCCAGCAGGGATATTTTGGAATGTGCAATGCAGTAAATGGGTATGATCCAGAAAACGGTGTTTCTTTTCTGCACTATGCTTCTTTCTGGATCCGGCAGAGTATACATGGCTACATAGAAGATTGCGGAAAAATTGTGAGATTGCCAAGACATTTCCGGGGGAAGTTGACGAAATACAAGCAATTCACTGCTGCCATGTATGCGGAGCTTAACCGGAGACCGACTGATCAGGAACTCTGCTATTATCTGGATGTCGGATATGAGAAGCTGGAAGAACTGAAGCGGGCAGCAGTCTTGGATAAAATGGGGAGTCTTGATGTACCAGTAGGAGAAAACGAAGAAAGTACTCTGTGTGACGTCGTAGCGTGTCCAGATTGCTCCGAAAATGAAATCCTGGATAAAATACAGGCTGAACAGTTAAAAACGGTTATTTGGACTATTGTGGATGATTTGCCGGGAATAGCTCCGGAAGTTCTCAGGGCAAGATTCCAGGAAGATCTGACACTGAAAGAAACTGCTGCAAGGGTAGGGACCACAGTAGAAGCAGTCAGGCAATGGCAGAGCAAGGGACTTAGAGAACTGCGGAAACCTTCCATGAGCAATGAACTCAAACCCTTTATCTGGGATGATTATGTATACAATCAAGCTCTTCGTGGTAATGGTGCAGAGCACTTCAATCGGACTTGGACAAGCAGTACGGAAAGGATTGCCCTGGAAGAATGGTAGGATGGAAATTCCAAAACGAAACGAATCTTTCCTATACGCGCGTAGAATGTCAAGTTTTCTCAGGTTTTTGCTGTAATGTCCATGGGTTTTAAAACGACGAAACAACACGAATCAGGCTGCTTAAAAACAAACACGAATACCTTATAAAACCAACGAATCTGTGGCATGTAAAGGGCGGAATGTTCCGTAAATACTGGCTGGAACGCTCCATAAAAAAGCGAGCGTTCGGAAAAGAAAAACGAACGTTCGGGAAGAAATTGCATTGCAGCGTTGCAAAAGACAAATGCAACGCTGCGATTTCGGGATGTTAAGAAATGTTAAGGTTTTGCGGAGGTTATTCCGGGAATACTCAAGAAAACTCCAGTTTTTAACGCAGTAGTTACTGAAGCTGCCGGGGAGCAGCGTTTTCTCAATGAAGCATATATCAAAGTGCGGATCCAGGCTTTTTATGAGGTCCCCAAGAGCTGTTCCAAGGTAAGAAGGACGGCTATGTTAAACGGGGAACTCCTTCCGGCAAAGAAACCGGATATTGACAACATCGTAAAAGCTGTTCTGGATGCCCTTAATGAGGTGGCATACCGGGATGATACACAGGTCGTGGAGCTGCAGGTAAGAAAGCAGTACAGCGAAAGACCAAGACTGGAGATCTGCAATGAACGGCTGGAAGAGTTTTTATCCTTTGAAAAAGGGAAGGACCAAGAAGGCAGAAGCAAAGAATATTTTGCTTATCAGATGTTTGCAGGGCATTAGAAATAGCAAATGTAGGAAATGTAAAACAGTGGTTATCTGAAATGGGTATCCGTACTGTGGAGCCCCTTTTGACCGAACAAATCGTTATATCCGGTCGAAAACGAGGGGGGATATTTATCAATGAATCGAGGCTTTGCAGCCTTATTCTATCCAGTTGGACGCTGATAAACTTAGCGACAAAACAGCGTCGAGTTTAGGAAAGCGCGGTTGTTGGCTTATCAATGAATCTGGTCTTTACAGCCTTGTATTGTCCCGTAAGCTTGTATCTGCAGAGCAATTACAATACATGGTAATGAGGATGACAAACTTAATAACGATTTGTTATCGAATTTGTAGACTGGTTTCCTAGAATGGCAGAATATGGTTTTGAAGCAGAAAAAGACTTTTGCTCAAAAATGAGCGAAAGTACAGGAGGTAGACCGGTTGCGGATTATGAGATCTCCGTAGACGTGATGAGACATATTTATCTTATAGGAGGAACCGGCGCAGTTAGGAGAAGCCAAAATTGGATTGAGCTCAAAAAATAAGTTTGCCAATAAAATAGTTTGGCAGAATAAGAAAGGCGCTGGCAATTTTTCCTTGGGGTGGAACTAAGAAGAAGCAGCTCAACGCAAAATTGCGTTCACCGCTCAGAGGCATCTGATCAGAAGGAACAAATGGTGGAATCCATTGTCAACAGAGTACCGGTGCAATATTGCTCAAAATTAAGCGGCGATTCTATTGCTGAAAACTCAGCAGTGCAGAAGGGAGAAAATGAATGAACGAACTTGTTTATTTGAAAAATGATGAAGCGGTATGTGATAGTCTACAGGTGGCGGAGAAATTTGAAATGCGACATGATAATGTGCTACGTGCTATTGATAATTTGCAGAAATCGCTCCTCAATTTTGAGGAACCCTCAAAGATGTTTATTGCCAGCAAAAGAAAGGCAGATGATGGACAGTATCATAGAATGTATCTGATGAATCGGGACGGTTTTTCCCTGCTGGTAATGGGATTTACTGGTAAAGATGCCCTTGCATGGAAATTGCAGTATATAAAAGCATTTAACCAGATGGAAAAACTTATCCGGGAAAAGGGGACTGCTGCCTACAGGATCTCTGATCAGGAAGAGAGGATGACCAGGAGGACAGAAACAGATGCTATCAAGGAATTTGTGGAGTATGCCAGAGCGCAGGGAAGTATTCATGCAGATCATTATTACAGCAACTGTACCAGGCTTGCATATAAGATTGTGGGGATCACAGATAAGGGAACTGCGGCCGGATCTCAGCTGGATGATTTGTCCCTGGTGGAGCATCTGATTGCGCATACTTTGAGAACCGGTATGGCAGCAGGACGGGGCTACAAGGATATTTACCTGGACTGCAAACACCGGCTGGAATCCATGAAATATCTGCAGTGTACAGCGTGATAGGTGGGAAATCATTGGTGTGAAAGCATAAAACCGGGGCAAAAACGGATGAAAACCATGTGAGGGTAGAATTTAGGGTAAGACAAAAAGAGCAGAAAAAAGCCGCTTGTTATATTGGCAACAAACGGCTAGGGGATAGAATCCTGAAATGGAAATCCACTATTTTAAAAATTGAGTTGATTGAAATCAATATACAGGTCTTCATAAATACCTACTTTGATCGTGTCAGCAAAGGTGTATTGTTCGGAATCGCTGGTATCGAAGTTGTAGACAATGACAAAGTTCTTGAGTGGATCCACAATCCAATATTCACGAACACCTGCGGTCCGGTATTTGAATAGCTTGGTGAAATAATCCATTCGCCTGCTGCCGGGGGAGACAATTTCAACGATCCAGTCCGGGGCACCAGTACAGCCCTTATCGTTGAGCTTGTTTGGGTCACAGATCACGGAGATATCCGGCTCTACATAGTTTTTATCATTCTCGCTTAGAAATACGGCAAATGGAGAGACATAGATTTTGCAGGAACCTCTCTTGGAATCAATGTAATCTGCAATCTTCCGATACAGTGCGCCAACGATATCTTGGTGTTTTCTGGTAGGTGGTGCCATGTAGTAGATCTGACCGTCAATCAGTTCTGCCCTGGTTCCTTCTGGTAAAGCATAAATATCTTCGATAGTGTAATCTTCTCGTTGTGGTAATGGCATAGTAACACATCCTTTCTTGGAAAACATTAATAAGTTTCAAGTAAGTGTTATGGTTGTGGTGGTGTTGCTTGTTGGAAGTCAATAACTAAATCATAGCCCATTGCAGAGAGGACTTTTTGAGCATCTTCGAATCCAAAGTTTTTCTTGTTTAGTAGTTTGGTAAGTCCTTGGGGCTTTATGTTTAACTGTTCAGCAATTTCCCTTTGTGATATTTGTTTTTCAAGCATGAGCTTTTTTATCTCAATAACGATTTGTTCATTATCTTTGTAATGTATGGACATATTGCACCTCCTTTTTACTAAAGTATAATAAAAATAAGGTTATAAGTCAATCTAAAAAGATGAAAAATAATACAAAATATATTACAAAATGGTTGACAAGTAACCCAAAACGGGTTATACTATAATCAGTTCAAGGGAACAGTACAACAGCGAAGGGTGAAAACGAAGTAGCGGAAGTACACCGGAGACACCAACATAATACCGGGCAAGGGTAAGCAAAGGAACAAAAGTTGCCGAGATTGGTTTAAGACCTGCCGGAGCTGATCGGGATTCCTAGAAGAGAAAGGAGATGCATACATGAGATATAATTTATCAAAAATCATGTTGAAAGCCTGGAAGGTTTACCGCAAGACAAAGGGTATCAGTTTTGCTGAAGCCCTTCACAGAGCATGGTTATCCGCCAAGGCCGAGAAAGTCAATACCAAGCGTATTGAACAGAGCAAGGCTGCTGCAGGTATTACAGAAGAAATCAACACCTACACCGGATGGAAGCAATTAGGCTATGAGGTTCTTCATGGATCCAAGGCATTATTTAACTGCTGCCTGATCTGGGGGAGCAGGGGAGATGGTGCTACCTATAAGGCGAGCTTTTTCGGGGAATCCCAGGTACAACCGATATGACAGCAGAAGAGGTTTTGAAATACATTCAGCTGGTAAGCAGAAAATCTTTTATTATTTGTCATAGCGGTAATGACTGGAAACCAGAATATGAGATTGAAATGAAGCAGATTGATCAAGAACTTGCTTTACTTCGTCCCTTGGTGGATGCAGAGCATGCTAAAAGAAAGGAGTTTGAGAGATGTTCACAGCAACAGAAGCAGTATTAATTTTCTTTTCTGGTGTGATGTGTACCATTTTATTTCAGATCACACATGATGGAAAAGAATTATAAAAAAGTGCCCTTGTCAGCGCTACCAACACTGACAGGGGCGAGTAACCCGGCAACCACGAATTAACCAGATCTCTGTCATTATACAGGAATCTGGTCTTCGAAATCAAGAGAAAAAGAGGGTAAGACCATTGGAGAATTTAAAAAGTATTAAAAAAATTCTGTTTGATATGGATAACAATTTGACTGAAGCTGAATGCGCCATAGAGAAAGGCAAAGCCTTTAACGAATTATGGGAAAAGGAAGTAAAGAAGGTTCCGGAAGCAATTAAGGAAGCGTCAGGAGGGCAGGAGCAATGACAACGCAGATTACCCACCTGGCAGCAGAGTTTATTCTTGAATTGTCTAAGGCAACTCCGGAAGATTATCTGCAGTTAAAATTGATGATGTTGTCAGCTGTGCGGCATCCGCAGGTAGAAACTTTTCTGCAGAAGGTGTTTTCCCTGGCGGATGAGAAAAGACCGCAGCTGCTTGAAATGAAATAAAAATGTGATATCCGTTTTGCAAAAAAAAGAGAAATGATGGCCCAACCCAAAAGTGGGGGTCAGGTATCACTTCTCTCATTGGATAAATTTTACAATAATATCTGCAAAAGTGCAATACTTTCACGAAAACCGAAGTTGATACATATTTTCAGCAAATTGCGCCGGCGCAACTCCTGGAAATAGAATCCTGGAGCCGGTGCGGTACTGCTGCCGATTCCTGAAATGCTGCGCCAACAGTCTGATCGGGAACGACAGTGGGATAAAAAATACTTAGAGAACGTGGAGCAATACCCTGGTGAGTTACCAGATCACCAGGCAAGAGATCAATATTTTGTTAGGGGGTGATTTTGTGGCAGTAGATAAAAAAGGCAAGCAATTACCGCCTGGTATTCGTCAGAGAGCAAATGGACGCTATGAGGGCCGTGTTAAGGTTGAATATAGGAGCTATTCTGTATACGCGGATACCATTACAGAAACCAAAAAGAAAATGCGTGAGCTGAAGTATAAGCTGGATCATGGTCTTTTTGTTGAGAAAGAGAAAATCACTCTGGACGAATGGAATAAGACCTGGATGGTGCAATACAAGAAAAATCGCGTGAAGAACAGTACATATAACAGTTACCAGAAATACTATAAGGGTGCGATCAGTAAGCGCCTGGGAAAGAAAAATATTGTGGACATTCGTGGAGAGCATATCCAGAGTTTGTACAATGATCTCGTTAAAGAAGAATGGGCGCTTTCCAGTATCAAGGTAGTAGCGGCAGTTTTAAATGGATGTTTTCAGCAGGCATTGAAAAATGGGCTGATAGAGCGCAATCCGGTTAAACTGGCAGAGCTTCCAAGGCAGAAAGAGCGGAAGGAAAGACAGGCCATGACGAAAGAGCAACAGGCGCTGTTCATGGAATATGCCAAGGAGAGCTATTTATACAATTTCTTTGCAGTTATGCTTCGTACCGGTATGAGATCCGGAGAGTTGAAAGGCTTGAAGTATACGGATATTGATAAAAAGGAAAATGTGATTCATGTACAACGGACATTGAAGTATATTGAAGGTCAGGGATACCTGGAAGATACTCCGAAAACGAGAACATCTACAAGGGATATTCCATTAACAGAGGATATATTGGCACTTCTGGAGAACCAGAAAGGGTACTGGGGCTTTAAGGTGGAACGTCTGGACAGATATTTATTCTGCAATGAAGAGGGAAAGCCATTGAGCCGGGAGCGTGTGCAAGCAGAGATTGACCGAACAATTAAACGGATCCGGGCAGCAGGGCATGATTTTCCCCGGATAACTTCACATGTATTTCGGCATACATTTGCCACCAGAGCTATAGAAGCCGGAATGCAGCCGCAGGTTTTAAAAACGATCCTGGGACACAGCTCCCTGGCAATGACAATGGATTTATACAGTCATGTGTTACCAGATACTAAGGCAGAAGAAATGCAAAAGATCATAAGCATGTTTTGATAGAGGGCAGCTGAAAACGCTGCTCTTTTGTAGTTTTAGCGTACCCACTTTCGTACCCACAATGGCATAACACTTGGCAAATGAAGATAAAAAGAAAGTCCCAGAAAAACAGGCTTTCTGGGACTGTATGAACTATGATAAAAGCTGATAAATATATTTAATAAGAAGTTTTGTTTTACGAGTGGAAGGTCACGAACACTCGATTCATTTTCGCGCTGCAATGAGTCAAGCGGCCATGCTTGCATGGACATTTGACGAATGCCGCGGAGGCATATACCAGAAGGTATATGACCTACGCCGGGAATCGGCGGAAAAGCCGCTTAAGACCTTATTTTTCAGGGCTTTTCAACGGGTATCAGTATAACATATAGAATTCCGGTTTTCAAGAGGTTATTCCCAAAATGTTCGGAGCATACCCACATTTACCCATATTTACAGTGCCGTTTATACAACTTTTCCTGTAATACAGCAAAAGTTTTTAGGGTTGTTATTCCTTCTGAATCATAGTAATCTGTAGATATCTTATGAAGAGAACCGCATTTGTCGGTTTGCAGGTCAGGAGGAAAAAACATGTCAGATATCAGAATACAAAAATACAAAAATCCCATTATTTCCGGTTACAATCCAGATCCGTCGATTTGTAGAGTCGGGGATGATTTTTATCTTGTAAATTCAACTTTTGAATTCTATCCCGGAGTTCCGGTTTACCACAGTAAGAATCTTGTGAACTGGGAATTGATCAATTACTGTCTGAGAGATAAAGAGCAGCTTTATCTGGACGGTGTTCGGCCGTCAGGCGGAATTTATGCGCCGATGCTCTGTTACCATAACGGTGAGTTTTTTATGACCACTACCAATGTGTCACATAAGGGGCATTTGATCGTACATACCAGCGATATTTACGGGGAATGGTCAAAGCCGGTATGGATTGATCAGGGAGGGATTGATCCTACTTTGTTGTTTGATGGCGAAGATGTTTACTTCGCCTCTACTTCCAGAGATGAAGATGACAGAGACGGAATTTTTATGTGCAAAATCAATCCATACACAGGGGAAAAGTTGTCCGAAAGTGTTTGTATCAGCCATGGCTGCGGCGGAATCTGTCCGGAGGGACCACATATTTACAAGCTGAATGGAAAATATTATTTGCTTCTTGCAGAGGGAGGCACAGAATATGGACATATGGTTACCATGCAAAGAGCAGATTTTCCATTTGGACCGTATGAGGCGTGTCCCCATAATCCGATTCTCAGCCACAGGGATAATCCAGATGGATCTATTGCCTGTACCGGACATGCAGATCTGGAAGTTGATCAGAATGGAAACTGGTGGCTGGTTTGTCTGGGAATTCGTCCCTCTTGTACTCCACAGCGAGGTCTGAAACTTCACCATCTTGGAAGAGAGACATTTTTAAGCCCTGTAATCTGGAATGAAGAGGGTTGGCCGGTTGTTGGAAATAATGGAAGAATAGATTTGGAGATGGAGGGACCACTTCCAGGTAATCAGGTGCAGCCGATATGCCGGAATTTTACAGATAATTTTTCGGAAGAGAAATTCAGCCTGCATTATAACTGGGTTCGAACTCCGCATATGGAGAATTATGTGCGGGATACCGCTGCCGGACAGCTTATTTTGAAGGGAACAAGCGTAACTTTAAATGATATGGATACTCCGACCTGGGTTGGAATCAAGCAGAAGGAATTTGATGTTGAGGCAGATGTTGTGGTGAGTCTGAAAGAAAATTTTTCAGATTCCTGTCTGGTTTCCCAAGACAGCAACGTCAAAGGTTTAAATAAAAGAGTGGGACTGGGGACATTCTACAATCAGTTTTATCATTATGAAATTTACTTAACCAGAGAGGACGGACAGTACAAGGTTTGTCTTTCCAGGCATATTCATGATATGTTTGCAAGAACAGCTGAGAAAGTAGTATCCTCTGGGGAAAATATTCATTTTCGTATTATCGGTAATCCTCTGGAATATGATTTCTGGTACAGCGAAGATGGAAAATACTATGAGAAGCTGGGAAGCGGCGCTACTGCAGGGCTGGCTACAGAAGGAACCATGTACATGAGTTTTACAGGAACTTATATCGGAATGTTCTCAGAAAATGCGGAAGGACATTTTAGAAATTTTTCAGTGAAGATAAATAAAAATTAATTGCTGAATAATCAAGGTTAACGGAAATCCCCGCCGGGCAGGATCGCACTGCGGCGCAAATATAAATGTGGCCGGAGGCGATCCGCTGCAGGCAGAGAATCCTGTAAATTGTGCCAAATCTGACTGGCAAAATGCATGGAAAAATCGAAGGATTACTTTTCCGCATCTGCAAGATTTTTCTTCAATTCGATCATTTTGTCACGCAGCTCTGCTGCCTGCTCGAAGTTCAAGTCGGCAGCAGCCTGGCGCATCTGTTTTTCCAACTGGGAGATCAGGTTCTTCAGCTCTTTTTTGCTCATGGATTCCGGATCCTTCTTCAGCTTCACTTCAGTTTCAGCAACTGCCTTGGAAACTGCAATCAGATCACGGACTGCCTTCTTAATAGTAGTAGGAGTAATTCCATGCTCCTTATTATAGGCTTTCTGGATTTCCCTGCGACGGTTGGTTTCCTCAATGGCATTTCTCATGGAATCCGTCATCACGTCTGCATACATGACAACGTGTCCTTCGCTGTTTCGGGCAGCACGGCCAATGGTCTGGATCAGGGAAGTCTCAGAACGAAGGAAGCCCTCCTTGTCTGCATCCAGAATAGCAACCAGAGTGATCTCAGGAATATCAAGTCCTTCTCGCAGAAGGTTAATGCCTACAAGCACATCAAATACATCCAGACGCATGTCGCGGATGATTTCTGCACGTTCCAGAGTATCAATATCCGAATGAAGATAACGGACACGGATTCCCACATCTTTCATATACTGGGTAAGATCCTCGGCCATTCGTTTGGTGAGAGTTGTGATCAGCACTTTGTTTTTCCTGGAGGTTTCTTTTGTTATTTCAGAAATCAGGTCGTCTATCTGTCCCTCTACAGGGCGCACCTCCACCTTCGGATCCAGAAGACCGGTAGGACGGATGATCTGCTCGGCGCGGAGAAGCTCATGGTCGTATTCATAATCTCCCGGGGTAGCAGATACAAACAAAACCTGGTCCAGTTTATTCTCAAATTCTTCAAAGCTCAGAGGGCGGTTATCCTTGGCAGAGGGCAGACGGAAACCATAGTCTACCAATGTCTGTTTACGGTTCTGGTCGCCTGCGTACATAGCGCCAACCTGTGGGACTGTCTTGTGTGACTCATCAATAATAAGAAGAAAATCATCCCCGAAATAATCCAGCAGAGTATAAGGTGGCTGCCCTGGCTCCAGTCCGGAAAGATGACGGGAATAGTTCTCAATACCGGAGCAGAAGCCGGTTTCTTTCATCATTTCAATATCAAAGTTGGTACGCTCGGAGATACGCTGGGCTTCCAGAAGCTTGTCTTCGCTTTTAAAGTAGTCTACCCGTTCTTTTAATTCCTCTTCAATGGCAATGGCTGCTTTCTGAATCTGCTCCGCTGGTACTACATAATGGGAAGCAGGGAAAATACCGATGTGCGCAAGCTGGCATTTGATTTCTCCGGTGAGCACATCAATCTCAGAGATACGGTCAATCTCATCTCCGAAAAACTCCACTCTGACAGCGGTATCTGAGCTGTTAGCCGGAAAAATCTCCAGAGTGTCGCCACGGACGCGGAAGGTACTTCGGTGGAAGTCCATTTCATTTCGGGTGTACTGAATGTCGATCAGCTCCCGGATAACCTCATCACGATCCTTAGTCATGCCAGGACGCAGGGAAATCATCATGTCCTGAAATTCCTGAGGAGAACCCAATCCATAGATACAGGACACAGAAGAGATGATAATAACATCTTTTCGCTCTGACATGGCGGCAGTGGCAGAAAGACGGAGCTTGTCAATTTCATCATTGATCGCAGAGTCCTTGGCAATATAAGTGTCAGAAGAAGGCACATATGCTTCTGGCTGGTAATAATCGTAATAGGAGACAAAATACTCCACCGCATTCTCCGGGAAGAATTCCTTAAACTCACCGTATAACTGTGCTGCCAGAGTTTTATTATGGGCCAGGATCAGAGTAGGCTTATTCAGCGCCTGAATAACGTTTGCCATAGTAAAAGTTTTACCAGAGCCGGTGACACCAAGCAGCGTCTCAAACTGATTTCCCTCTTTAAATCCCTTTACCAGTTTCTCAATAGCCTGTGGCTGATCGCCGGTTGGTTTATACTCGGAATGTAATTCAAAATGATCCATATGAGTCCTTTCTTTTATAAAATCAAACACGCTTTAACTGTTTTCAGTATAGCATCCTTTTTTATAAAAGTACAGCAGAATCGAATATTTGTTCTGCCTTCTGAAATGCCAGAAGCATTCCAAAACTTTAATTGACAGACATACCTATAGTGCGTTATCTTAAAAAAGAAAAGCGTGATTGTTCATGACCTGACCAGTAACACGCTTCGCGATGCACAGAAATCATGCAGAATTATTAGGAGTGCCGGAAATGGAAGAAAAACAAAAGAATAAAAGATATGTGCTGAGAAAGCTTTTTTTTGCCTCGTTATATCTTAGTACGTTTACTTTTGGCGGCGGATATGTGATCGTTACTTTATTGAAAGAGAAATTTGTGGATCAATATCACTGGATCGATGAGGAAGAAATGCTGGATCTGGTGGCAATCGCACAGTCATCTCCAGGAGCAATCGCGGTAAACGGAGCAATTGTGGTGGGATACAAGCTTGGGGGAATACCGGGAATGCTGCTGTCGGTTCTGGGGGCTATTATTCCGCCAATGGTGATCCTGTCCCTGATTTCCTTGTTTTATGATGCATTCTGCTCTAATTATTATATAGCAGCTCTTTTGAAAGGCATGACTGCCGGCGTAGGTGCTGTGATCATTTCCGTGGTATACGACATGGGGAAAAACGTGGCGAAGTCAAAAGACTGGGTAAATGTGATTATTATGGTCATCAGTTTTTGTGCAAGCTATTTTCTGAAGGTGAACATTATTTATATAATACTTATTGTGGCTGTATTTGGATTTGCGCGTACACTTGTGAAGGAGGGCAGCAAAAAATGATTTATCTTCAGCTCTTTTTCAGCTTCCTTCAGATTGGTGCATTAAGCTTTGGAGGTGGATATGCAGCAATGCCTCTTATACAGGAACAGGTAGTGACTATGCATGGCTGGCTTTCTATGGAAACTTTTTCGGATCTTGTGACCATTGCAGAGATGACTCCTGGTCCTATTGCAGTAAACTCCGCAACCTTTGTAGGAACCAGGATTGCTGGTCCTGGTGGCGCAGTGGTGGCTACTCTTGGCTGTATTTTACCCTCCTGTATAATTGTAACCCTGCTGGCATATATTTACACGAAATACCGGAAAATGTCCCTTCTCCAGGGAACTCTTACATCCCTTCGCCCGGCGGTTGTGGCCATGATCGCCAAGGCAGGAGTCACCATTTTAGTATCATCCTTTTTTATAAATGGTGCACTGGAACTGTTTCGGGAAAACATATGCATTCGAATGGTGGTGTTCTTTACTGCCGCACTGGTGCTTTTAAGAAAATTTAAAATGAATCCCATTCTGGTGATGGTTTTGTGCGGTGTGGCAAATATGTTGTTTTGCGCGGCTGTCGGAAGCTGACTGGAAAATATATGCCAGCTGACTTTCGTATATGGTGCTGCCGCAGGTAGGCTGCACCTGTGTTTAGAAGAAAAAATAAGGGGGATAACAGATTGAACATATGTGTATATGGCGCTTCAAGTGCACTGCTTAAAAACATTTATTATGAAAAAACAGAAGAGCTTGGAAGAGCAATGGGAAAAAGAGGTCACGGTCTGGTGTTTGGCGGCGGAGCTACCGGAATGATGGGAGCAGCAGCCAGAGGCGTGGCAGCAGAAAATGGTTACATACTTGGAATTGCTCCCCGATTTTTTGACCAGCCTGGAGTTCTGTATGAGAAATGCACGGAATTTATTTTCACAGAGAATATGAGAGAGCGCAAAAAACTTCTGGAAGAAAAATCAGATGCTACGATCGTAGCACCTGGCGGAATTGGTACTTACGAGGAATTTTTTGAGATTTTTACCTTGAAAAGCCTGAAACGTATTGACCGCCCAATTGTGCTGTATAACATTGACGGATATTATGACAGGATGAAAGCATTGCTGGAGTACACAGCAGAGGAGAAATTCATGGATTTTTCCGTGCTGGATCTGGTAGTTTTTCTGGATGAGCCGGCGGCAGTTCTTGACTATCTGGAAAATTATAAAAAATAGAGGCTGCTATTCAGCAGGTACTGTTTTGTGAAACATATAACTGTGAAGGTACTGAACAGTTACAAAATGGACATATCGCCTATGTGCGGTATTAGTATACAGGAAAGAAGATGCCAGGGGGAATTTTCTCAAGGCATCTTTTTCATTTATGCGGCAGCAAACATAAGACTGCGTTGGCAGATACCTGGTAGTATCTTTGTTACCCCAAAAGGTATTGCAGTAAGGAGAATTTAGCCGGAATGGTAAAGTATAGGGTAAAAACTATCAAAAAAGATGAAAAAAATTTGTAAAAAATATTGACAAAAGGAATACTGAGGTGTATCTTAAGAACATAGATGTTAGCACTCCTAAATAATGAGTGCTAACAAAAGGAATTCGAAGAAGCCAGACGGAAATCAGAATCAGGTTTGACCGTCTGCTTTTCAGGAAGGAGCAGATATTTCATGGATGAAGTATTAGATGAGCGCAAACGGAAAATACTGAAAGCAATCATCAAAACTTATATGGAAACAGGCGAGCCTGTAGGTTCCAGAACTATTTCCAAGTATCCGGATCTGAATGTCAGCTCTGCTACCATCCGAAATGAGATGTCCGACCTGACAGATATGGGCTACATCGTACAGCCCCACACCTCAGCCGGAAGAATTCCATCAGATAAAGGCTATCGCCTTTATGTAGATGAGCTTACCAGGGAGAAGGAAGCCGAGATCGCAGAAATCCGTGATCTGATGATTGAGAAATCAGATAAGATGGATAAGGTGCTTAAGCAGGTGGCGAAGGTTCTTGCCACGAATACCAATTATGCGGCTATGGTTGCGGTTCCCCAGTATAAGGGAAGCACCCTGAAGTTCATTCAGCTTTCACGAGTCAATGAGCGGCAGCTGATTGCCGTAGTTGTATGTGAGGGTAATGTCATTCGGAACCAGATCATTAATATTGATGAGGAGATGGATGACCAGACGATCCTGAAGCTGAATCTTCTTCTTAACACGAACCTGAACGGCGTACCCATCCAGGATATTAATCTGGGCATGATCGCCAGATTGAAAGAACAGGCGGGTAGCCACAGCGGTGTGGTTGCAGATGTGCTGGACGCAGTTGCAGCTACGATTCACGTGGACGAAGAAGATATGAAAGTATATACATCGGGAGCGACCAACATATTTAAGTATCCAGAGCTTGCAGATACATCCAGAGCCAGTGAGCTGATTTCCACTTTCGAGGATAAGCAGGAACTTGCGGATATGGTCCGTGAGGAAATGGGAGATCCGGAGAACACAGGAGTTCAGGTATACATCGGGGATGAAGTTCCGGTACGTACCATGAAAGACTGCAGTGTGGTCACAGCTACTTACGAGCTGGGAGATGGAATGCGTGGAACTATTGGAATTATCGGTCCCAAGCGAATGGATTACGAGAATGTAGTGGACAGCTTAAAGAAATTAAAAGTCCAGCTTGACGAAATGGTAAATAAGAAAACCTAGAAAGGCGGTTGAAAGCGTGTCAGAAGAAATGAATAAAGAAGCCGAAGTACAGGAAGAAGCAGTTGACATTCCGGTAACAGACGGAAGCGAAGAAGAGGCAGCAGATACAGCCCAGACAGCAGAAGAGGAGACTTCCGAAGAGCCTGCACAGACAGAAGAAACTGAGCAGCCAGATCAGGAAGCAGAATCTCAGAAGGAACCGGAAACCAAGACAAAAACTTCTTTCTTCGGCAAGAAGAAAAAAGAGAAAGATAAATTTGAACAGCAGGTCGAGGAGCTTACAGACAGACTGAAGCGCAGCATGGCTGAATTCGATAACTACCGTAAAAGAACGGAGAAGGAGAAATCCAGCATGTACATCATCGGTGCCAGGGACATCGTTGAAAAAATGCTTCCGATCGTGGATAACTTCGAAAGAGGTCTTGCACAGGCACCGGAGGATGATCCATTTGCAGAAGGCATGAAGATGATCTATAAGCAGATGATGACAGCCTTTGATGAGATGGGCGTGAAGCCAATCGAAGCTGTAGGCAAGGAATTTGATCCGAATCTGCATAATGCAGTGATGCATGTGGAGGACGAATCCGTTGGCGAGAACATCGTCGTAGAGGAATTCCAGAAGGGATATACTTACAAGGATTTCGTTGTAAGACACAGTATGGTAAAAGTTGCTAATTGACAGAGAGCAGCTTGGAGAATCAAACTTCATCGACATTTTCTAAAAACAAAGTATAAATGTTACTGTTCGTGTAATGGACAGCAACCATGAATTTTTAAACAGGAGGAAAATTATCATGGGAAAAATCATTGGTATTGACTTAGGCACAACAAACAGCTGTGTAGCTGTTATGGAAGGTGGACAGCCAACCGTTATCGCAAATACAGAAGGATCCAGAACAACACCATCTGTTGTAGCATTCACAAAGACAGGTGAGCGTCTGGTAGGTGAGCCTGCAAAACGTCAGGCAGTAACAAACGCAGAGAAAACAATCTCTTCCATCAAGAGAGAGATGGGTACAGATTACCGTGTAACAATCGACGATAAGAAATATTCCCCACAGGAAATTTCTGCTATGATTCTTCAGAAACTGAAAAAAGACGCTGAAGGATACCTTGGAGAGTCTGTTACAGAAGCAGTTATCACTGTTCCGGCATATTTCAATGATGCTCAGCGTCAGGCAACCAAGGATGCTGGTAAGATTGCAGGTCTTGATGTAAAACGTATCATTAACGAGCCTACAGCTGCAGCTCTTGCATATGGTCTTGACAATGAGAAAGAGCAGAAGATCATGGTTTATGACCTTGGTGGTGGTACATTCGATGTTTCCATTATTGAGATTGGTGATGGAGTTATCGAAGTTCTGGCAACAGCTGGTAACAACCGTCTTGGTGGTGATGACTTTGACCAGAGAATTACAGACTATATGCTTTCTGAGTTCAAGAGAACAGAGGGCGTTGACTTAAGCAACGATAAGATGGCTCTTCAGAGACTGAAAGAAGCTGCTGAGAAAGCTAAGAAAGAGCTTTCTTCCGCAACAACAACCAATATCAACCTGCCATTCATCACAGCAACAGCTGAAGGACCGAAGCATTTTGATATGAACCTTACAAGAGCTAAATTTGACGAACTTACACACGATCTTGTTGAGAAAACAGCAGAGCCGGTTCGCCGTGCACTTTCTGATGCAGGTCTTACTGCTTCTGATCTTGGACAGGTGCTTCTGGTTGGTGGTTCCACACGTATCCCGGCTGTACAGGATAAAGTAAGACAGTTAACTGGCAAAGAGCCAAGCAAGGCCCTGAACCCAGATGAGTGTGTTGCACTTGGTGCTTCTATCCAGGGTGGTAAGCTTTCAGGTGAGGCTGGTGCAGGTGACATCCTTCTTCTTGATGTTACTCCACTTTCCCTGTCTATCGAGACAATGGGTGGTATTGCAACACGTCTGATCGAGAGAAATACAACAATCCCGACCAAGAAGAGCCAGATTTTCTCCACAGCAGCTGATAATCAGACCGCTGTAGATATCAATGTATTACAGGGTGAGCGTCAGTTCGCGAAAGACAATAAGTCCCTTGGACAGTTCCGTCTGGATGGAATCCCGCCAGCACGTCGTGGTGTTCCGCAGATTGAGGTTACATTCGATATCGATGCCAACGGTATTGTAAATGTATCTGCTAAGGATCTTGGAACAGGTAAAGAGCAGCATATTACAATCACAGCTGGTTCTAACATGTCCGAGTCTGATATTGACAAGGCTGTTAAAGAAGCTGCTGAGTTCGAAGCTCAGGATAAGAAACGTAAAGAGGCAATTGATACAAAGAACAATGCAGACTCCATGGTATTCCAGGTTGAGAATGCACTGAAAGAAGCAGGTGATAAACTGGATGCAAATGACAAAGCTTCCGTAGAGGCTGACTTAAATGCATTAAAAGATATTCTTGCTAAATATGCAAATACAGATGAGATCGGAGATGCTCAGGTCGCTGAGATCAAAGCTGCTCAGGAGAAGATGATGGAAAGTGCTCAGAAGCTTTTCGCAAAGATGTATGAAGCACAGAACCCACAGGGCGGTGCTGGTCAGGCAGGCCCGGGACCGGACATGGGAGGAGCTTCCCAGGGAGGTAACGAGGCAGGTTACGGCGATGATGTTGTAGATGCTGACTACAAAGAGGTTTAATTGAATAATAAGTTCCAATATTTCGGAACATGAAACTACAGCCCGGTCATGATTCATGACCGGGCAGTGGTGGTGAAAGACATATTACAGGAAATGCGCCGCTGGCGTCTTCCATAAGATAACCAAATACAAAAAGTTAGGAAAAGAAAGAAATCATGGCTGATAAAAGAGATTACTATGAAGTCTTAGGCGTTGATAAGAGCGCCGATGACGCTACATTAAAAAAAGCATATCGTCAGCTTGCCAAGAAGTATCATCCCGACGTAAATCCGGGAGATAAGGAAGCTGAAGCGAAATTCAAAGAGGCAACAGAGGCTTACAGCGTCTTAAGTGACCCGGACAAGAGAAGACAGTATGATCAGTTTGGTCATGCCGCTTTTGAAAACGGCGGCGGTGGCGGAGCAGGCGGTTTCGGCGGCTTTGATTTCTCCGGCGCAGACATGGGTGATATCTTCGGAGATATTTTCGGAGATCTGTTTGGAGGCGGCGGAAGCCGCAGACGTGCCAATAATGGACCTATGAAGGGTGCAAACCTGCGTGCACGCGTGAACATCACCTTCGAGGATGCTGTATTTGGCTGTGAGAAAGAACTTGAGATTACTCTGAAAGATGAATGTACTTCCTGTCACGGTTCCGGCGCTAAGGCTGGTACCTCACCGGTTACCTGTCCGAAATGTAATGGTGAAGGACAGATTGTTTACACCCAGCAGTCCATGTTTGGCATGGTTCGTAACGTTCAGGTGTGTCCGGATTGTCATGGTACAGGTAAGATCATCAAAGATAAATGCCCGGATTGCCGTGGTACCGGATACATTTCTAATCGCAAGAAAATTAAGGTATCTATTCCGGCTGGTATTGACAATGGTCAGAGTATCCGTATCCGTGATAAAGGTGAGCCTGGCACAAATGGGGGTCCGAGAGGCGATCTGCTGGTAGAAGTAAATGTAGCACGCCATCCGATTTTCCAGAGACAGGATATGAATATTTACTCTACTGCACCGATTACTTATGCACAGGCAGCGCTTGGAGGCGAAGTCAAACTGAATACAGTAGATGGAGAAGTTCTCTATGAAGTGAAACCAGGAACTCAGACAGATACCAGAATCCGTCTGAAGGGCAAAGGTGTTCCGTCCCTTCGAAACAAGAATGTTCGTGGTGATCACTACGTAACTCTGGTTGTTCAGGTACCAACCAACCTGAATGAGGACGCGAAAGAAGCTCTCCGCAAATTTGACGAGGCATGCGGCAATCGTCCTGCAGGCAGTGCCGGCGATAGCACAGAAAAGTCCGAAAAGAAGAAAAAAAGCTTCATGGACAAATTAAAAGAGACCTTTGAAGAGTAAAAAATCAGTTTTTCCATAAAAGAATAAAGAAAAGGGGAGATATCCTCTTTTCTTTTTTTGTTACTTATTGTATATTAAAGGATAGCCGCAACGTTACTGTCCGTGCTGCTGGTCAGAAAATGAGCAGTAACATCGCAAGAGTCCGGAAAGGAGTTTTGCCTTGAAAACAAAGAAAAGAGATTTGTTAAACCGATATATTCCCCTGTGGTCTATTGTACCTCTTGTGACCATCATGGCAGTGAATTGTCTGATTTACTGGGGAAGCAGTGCGCTTACAGCTGGCAGGTATCACTTTGATTTTACGATGGCATTTGACAGGGAAGTTCCTTTACTGCCTGTATTTGTGTGGTTTTATATTCTGGCATTTCCATTCTGGGCGGTGGGGTATTTGCTGGCGGCAAGGCGTGGTAAGGATATGTTTTACCGGTTTGTTGCCACAGATCTGACCATACATTTTATTTGCTTTATCTGCTTTATTTTAATACCGACCACCAATATAAGACCGGAGATCGCAGGAAATACCCTTTCGGAAAAGATTCTCGCTCTGGTATATTCGCTGGATGGCGGGAGCAGTCCTTCTAATTTGTTTCCCTCTATCCACTGCTATGTGAGCTGGATGTGCTGGAAAGGTGTGGAAGGTTCTGAGAAGGTGCCGAAATGGTATCAGAGATTTTCTCTGATATTTGCAATTCTGATCATTATCTCTACCCAGGTGCTGAAGCAGCATTACATTGTGGATGCAGCAGCGGCGTTGCTTCTGGTGGAGTTTTTCTGGAGATTTTATCAGAAAGGGCAGCGGCATAAGTGGGTTGTTCATATTTTTGCCAATGAAAAGAAGTAACATGGACATAAAAAGTCAGTAATTGGTCAGGTGAATTGAAAAATCAGAATAAAGTAACAGATAACAACCGTTTCGGAAGATGTTAAAAAATACCATATTGTGATTATGAAGAAACAGCTTTCAATAAAAAGATTGGAGAAATAGTATGAAGTGGAATCGTTTTACCATCAAAACAAAAACAGAAGCAGAAGACGTTATCATCTCTGCCCTTGCAGATGTTGGAGTTGAGGGCGTAGAGATTCAGGACAAACAGCCTCTTACCGAGACAGATAAAGAGCAGATGTTTGTGGATATTATGCCGGAAGGTCCAGCAGATGATGGAATCGCCTATCTGAATTTTTATCTGGAAGAGGACACAGAAACTGCGCCAGTTCTCGAGAGAGTACGTGCTGTCCTTGAAGAAGTACGCGGATACATGGATATCGGCGAAGGCACCATCACAGAATCCCAGACAGAGGATAAAGACTGGATCAATAACTGGAAGGAATATTTCCATCAGTTCTATGTAGATGACATTCTTATTGTTCCATCCTGGGAAGAAGTGAAGGAAGAAGATAAAGATAAGATGATCCTTCACATTGATCCAGGTACAGCTTTTGGAACTGGTATGCATGAGACTACCCAGCTGGTAATCCGTCAGCTGAAGAAATTTGTGACAAAAGACACCCAGATGCTGGATGTTGGAACCGGAAGCGGCATTCTTGGAATTGTAGCTTTGAAGCTGGGCGCTGCTCATGTTGTGGGAACTGACCTTGATCCCTGTGCAATTCCGGCAGTGGCTGACAATAAAGAAGCTAATGATATTAAGGATGAGACTTTTGACATGCTCATTGGAAATATCATTGATGATAAAGAAGTTCAGGATACTGTTGGATATGAGAAATATGACATTGTAACAGCTAATATCCTGGCAGATGTACTGGTGCCTCTCACACCGGTTATCGTAAATCAGATGAAAAAGGGTGCTTACTATATTACCTCTGGAATTCTGGATGTGAAAGAAGAAGTAGTGGTAAAGGCAGTGAAAGACGCCGGGCTTCAGCTGGTTGAGGTAACCCATCAGGGAGAATGGGTATCTGTCACAGCCAGAAAGGAATAATTATGCAGCGCTTTTTTGTGGAGCCTTATCAGGTCCTGGAGGAAGAACACAGGATCACTCTTACAGGTCCGGATCTGAACCATATGAAAAATGTTCTTCGCATGCGCATTGGTGAGGACGTTTGGATCAGCGATGGCAGTGAGAAGGAATATCACTGTACCATAGAAGAATTTCAGGAGGACAGCGCAGTTCTTCATATCCTTTATGCCCAGGAATCCCAGTATGAGCTCCCAAGCCGGATTTATTTGTTCCAGGGACTTCCCAAAGGGGATAAAATGGAACTGATCATTCAGAAGGCTGTGGAGCTTGGCGCTTACGCTGTTGTTCCAGTTGAAACAAGGAGATGTGTGGTGAAGCTGGACGCAAAGAAAGCGCAGAAGAAGGTTACCAGATGGCAGCAGATTTCCGAGAGCGCAGCTAAGCAGTCTAAGCGTATGCTAATCCCGGAAGTGAAAAATGTAATGAACTGGAAAGAAGCACTTGCCTTTGCAAAAGGACTGGATGTGGTTCTGATTCCTTATGAGCTTGCCCAAGGTATGAAAGAGACCCGGGAAATCCTGGCGGCAATTCAGCCTGGACAATCTGTGGGGATTTTTATTGGCCCGGAAGGCGGTTTTGAGGAGGAAGAAGTGAGAGATGCCATGGAAGCCGGAGGGAAACCGGTGACCCTGGGAAAAAGAATCCTGCGCACAGAGACAGCAGGCATGACCATGCTGTCTATTCTGATGTATACGCTTGAGTCTGTTTAAAAATATTTCAGCAATCTGCAAGACGTGCCAGAGTCTGTTTGAAAAATCATTTCTGCAATCTGCACGCCCCACTTTGCGGTATATTTCACCCGAATTCGGCTGCCGCAGCCCGCTGCGACGCCCTTATCCGGGCAAAAGCTTCCGCAAATTGTGATGTACTTCTTGCAGATAGCCTTTTTTAAACATGCTCTGGAAAAAAGAGGAAAAGTAAGAAATGGAAGCATATTTTGATAACTCCGCTACCACAAGATGTTATCCTGAGGTGGCAGAGATTGTAGTAAAAACAATGACAGAGGATTTTGGAAATCCTTCTGCCATGCATTTAAAAGGTGTGGAAGCGGAAAAGTATGTCCGTGAAGCTGCACAGATACTTGCCAAAATTCTCAAGGTAAATGAAAAAGAAATCATTTTCACCTCTGGCGGAACAGAGTCAAATAATCTGGCCTTGTTTGGCGGAGCGGATGCAAATAAAAGAAGCGGAAACCATATTATCACCACCTCAGTGGAGCATGCAGCTGTAGGACAGCCCGCAGAGCGCCTGGAACAGATGGGATATGAGGTGACGATAGTACCTGTAGATCACAGGGGTGTGGTTCAGTTGGAGGCGTTAGAAAAGGCTTTGCGCCCAGATACGATTCTGGTATCTACTATGTATGTAAACAATGAGGTTGGTGCCGTGATGCCAGTAGAAGAGATTGCAAAACTGGTTCATGAGAAAAGCCCGAAGGCTCTGTATCATGTAGATGCGATCCAGGCATTTGGAAAATACCGTATTTATCCCAAAAAGGCAGGAATTGATATGCTCTCTGTGAGCAGCCATAAGATTCACGGACCTAAGGGTGTAGGATTTTTATATATCAATGAGAAAGCCAGGATTCAGCCTCAGATCTTAGGCGGCGGCCAGCAGGCCGGTATGCGGTCCGGTACAGATAATGTACCTGGAATTGCAGGACTGGGTGTTGCTGCAAAGATGGTCTACACGGATTTTGATAAGAAAATTGAGCATATGTATCAGCTGAAGGAACGCCTTGCAGAAGGTTTTCTGAAACTTCCTGATGTTCGTCTCAACGGAATGGAGATAAGAGAAGGTGCACCTCAGATCTTAAGCGCCAGCTTTCTGGGCGTGAGAAGCGAAGTGCTGCTTCATACTCTGGAAGAAAAAGGCATTTATGTTTCAGCCGGAAGCGCCTGCTCCAGCCACAAAAGAAAAGCTGCCGGAACCTTAAGTGCAATGGGAATGGAAGCAGCCCAAAGAGAAAGTACGCTGAGATTCAGTTTTTCAGAGGAAAATACATTTGAAGAAGTGGATTATGCATTGGAAGTGATCGGGCAGGTACTGCCTATGCTTCGGAGATATTCCAGACACTGATGCAGTGAGGAAAAGAAGAATGAAATGCAGCGCCGGGGAAAGTCCGGCAGCCGCATAACATAAAGAAACAGGAGGAAATCAAATGATATTTCACGCATTTTTAATAAAATACGCAGAAATAGCTATCAAGGGTAAAAATCGATATCTGTTTGAAGATGCCCTTGTGAAGCAGATGAATATTGCTCTTTCTAAGATAGAGGGCGATTACCGCGTTGTGAAGGAGCAGGGCCGTGTTTATGTATTCTGTCCGGAGGAATACGATTTTGAGGAGGCTGTAGCTGCATTAAAAACAGTATTCGGTATTGTTTATATCTGTCCGGTAGTGATCTACGAGGACAAAGGATTTGAGCAGATGCGCTCTGACGTTGTGGAGTACATGAAGAATGTACATCCGGATTATCACGGCACCTTCAAGGTATATACAAGACGTGCAAAGAAGTCCTATCCGGTAAATTCCATGGAAGTAAGTGCAAGAATCGGTGAAAGCATTCTGGATGCTTTTCCGGAGGCAAAGGTGGATGTACATCAGCCTGAACTTACCGTTTCTGTTGAGATCCGTGAGAAAATTTATGTATATTCCAAGAGCATCAAGGGACCTGGCGGAATGCCGGTTGGAACCAATGGAAAGGCAATGCTGCTTCTTTCCGGCGGAATTGACAGCCCAGTGGCCGGATATATGATCGCAAAGCGAGGAGTTAAGATTGAAGCCGTTTATTTCCATGCTCCGCCGTATACCAGCGAGCGTGCGAAACAGAAGGTTGTGGACCTGGCGAAGCTGGTGGCAAAATACAGTGGACCGATCAGGCTTCATGTAGTAAATTTCACAGACATTCAGCTGTACATTTACGATCAGTGTCCACATGATGAGCTTACTATCATTATGCGTCGTTATATGATGAGAATTGCAGAGCATTTTGCAAAGAAGGATAACTGTCTTGGACTTATTACCGGTGAAAGCATTGGACAGGTTGCAAGCCAGACCCTGCAGAGTCTTGCAGCAACGAATGAAGTGTGTACATTACCGGTATATCGTCCGGTGATTGGGTTTGATAAACAGGAAATTGTAGAGCGTTCCTGGGAGATTGGAACTTATGACACTTCTGTTCTTCCATATGAAGATTGCTGTACTATTTTTGTCGCAAAGCATCCGGTTACAAAGCCGAATCTGAATGTGATCCGCAAGTCAGAGGAGAAACTGGCTGAGAAAATTGATGAACTGATGGAAGCGGCACTTAGCACTGCAGAAGTGATTGAAATCCAGTAAAAAAGTGGAAAAGTACTCAGAGACTGCATGAAGTCATCGAAAAAACAAAAAGAGGAACTGTGAACAGTTCCTCTGACAATCGAATATTTAATTATTCAACTGTATATTTGTCGATGATTTCCATAACGCTGTCAAGAGCAGCTCCGTCAGCATGGATATTGAGGTCGATCGGTTTGGATAAATCCAGGCTGAAGATACCCATGATAGATTTAGCGTCAATCACATATCTTCCGGATACCAGGTCGAAGTCGCAGTCAAATTTGCTGATCTCGTTTACAAATGCTTTCACTTTATCAATAGAGTTAAGTGAGATTTTTGCTGTTTTCATTGTGATATAACCTCCCTTGGATTGTTAGTAGTTTGCTTTACAGTACTCATATTACCTGTAGGCAGGATAAAAGTCAAGGTGAAAAAAGAGAAAAAATGGCAGCAGAATTAGTGAAAATGTATAAAAAATTTACAACATTACTGTGTACTGGTAATATTCCGCGGGATGCTTTTCGTGAATGAAATTTACAGAAGATCCGGGAAGTGCGGCACGAAATCACGTATTTGCATGAATTCTGTGCACCGCGGAGAAATTATCCTGCATGGTGTGGACAGTACTAGTTTTGGAGGAAAAAATGAAAAAAAAGGTTGCATTACACAATCTTGGATGTAAAGTAAACTCTTATGAGCTGGAAGCTATGCAGCAGCTTCTGGAACAGGCAGGGTATGAAATCGTACCTTTTGAACCAGGTGCTGATGTTTACGTAATAAATACCTGTACGGTAACAAATATTGCAGACCGTAAGTCCCGTCAGATGCTTCACAAGGCGAAAAAGATGAACCCGGATGCGGTGGTAGTAGCAACAGGATGTTATGTACAGACTGACGAGGGAAAACTGGAAACGGACGAAGCAGTAGATCTGGTACTTGGAAATAACCAGAAAAAAAATATTGTGGAAGTTCTGGCTGAATTTGAAAAAGAACACCAGCGTCAGGCTCATATTATTAAGATTAACCAGACAAAGGAATATGAAGAACTGGAAATCAGCCGTACAGCTGAGCATGTACGTGCTTATATTAAGGTGCAGGATGGCTGCAACCAGTTTTGCACTTATTGTATCATTCCCTACGCAAGAGGCCGCGTGCGAAGCAGGGAAAAAGAGAATATTTTAAACGAAGTGCACAAGCTGGCCAAAGCTGGCTACAAAGAAGTGGTGCTTACAGGAATTCATCTCAGTTCCTATGGAGTGGATTTTCCTGAGGACAAAAAAGAAACTTTGCTTTCTCTTATTCAGGCAGTAAATGAAGTGGAAGGAATTCAGAGAATCCGCCTTGGTTCCCTGGAACCGGGAATTGTCACAGAAGAATTTGCAAAAGAGCTGTCTTCTATGTCAAAAGTCTGCCCTCATTTTCATCTTTCCCTGCAGAGCGGATGCGATACGACTCTGGAGAGAATGAACAGACGATACAGAAGCGCGGAGTATAAAGCAAGATGTGAACTTCTTCGCAAATATTTCGGAAATCCAGCACTGACAACAGATGTGATCGTTGGTTTTCCAATGGAAACAGAAGAGGATTTTCAGGCTTCCTATGATTTTGTGAAAGATATTTATTTTTATGAAACCCATATTTTTAAATATTCCCGTCGCCATGGAACTAAGGCTGCGGCTATGTCCGGTCAGCTGACAGAGGCAGAAAAAGCTGTGAGAAGTGACAAAATGCTGGAGCTGCACCAGAAGCGTGCAGCAGAATATGAGACTTCTCTTCTTGGAAAGACTCTGGAGGTACTTCTGGAGGAGAAAGTGGAGATTGATGGAAAAGCATATTATCTGGGACATTCCAGAGAATATGTGAAAGTGGCGGTGCCGAAAACGGAGAAATACGGTGTAAATGATATTCTGGCGGTGAAAGTGGAAAAAACTTTGCAGCCACATATTCTGCAGGGAGAAGAAATACAGGTTCTGTAGGGCGTGACCTGTAACATAATTATTACTGTTCACTGGTAACGTTCCGCGAGATGTTTTTTGTGAACAAAGTTCACAGAAAACCCGAGAATCTCAGCGCGAAATCATGCGAATGCATGATTTCTGTGTATCGCGAAGCGGGTTACTGGGCAGGTCGTGACCAGTAACCACACAATTGCGGAAATGACAGGCAATGCAAAATTAGGATTGTAATTTACACGTAATTATATTAAAATAAAAAAGAAATAATCGTAAGGACGTGAGAAAAATGGCAGAAAATAATCTGGGAAGTACACAATATTTCAGAACAAAACCAGATCAGGAGCTTGAAGTAAAAGAAATCCTGGACCTGGTTTACAACGCAATGGAAGAAAAAGGCTATAATCCTGTGAATCAGATCGTAGGTTATATTATGTCCGGTGATCCGACTTATATCACCAGCCATAAGGGTGCCAGAAGCATGATCATGAAGGTTGAGCGTGACGAACTTGTTGAGGAATTGCTGACCGAGTATATTAAGAACAGATCCTGGGAATACTGATTATGAGATTAATGGGATTAGACTACGGTTCCAAGACGGTGGGCGTTGCCGTCAGTGATCCACTGGGACTTACCGCACAAGGTGTGGAGACTGTCTGGCGCAAGCAGGAGAATAAGCTTCGCCAGACGATGGCACGGATTGAAGAACTGATTTCGGAGTATCAGGTAGAGCGTATTGTACTTGGATATCCGAAGAACATGAATAATACTGTAGGCGAGCGGGCGGTGAAATCTCTTGAGTTTAAAGAAAAGCTGGAGAAGAGGACTGGCCTGCCTGTTGTGATGTGGGATGAACGACTGACTACGGCAGAAGCGGAGCGTACTTTGATGGAGACCGGTGTCAGACGTGAGAACAGGAAGCAGTTTCTCGATCAGATGGCTGCGGTTTTGATCTTACAGGGATACTTAGACCGAATGAATATGAATAAGGACGAAAATAATGGAGAAAATTAAATTTCAATCTGAGGATGGGATTATAGAATTTTTTGTGGAAGAACAGACTACAGTTGCAGGAATCACTTATCTTCTGGTTTCCGATTCACAGGACGATGAGGCAAATGCCTATATTATGAAAGATATTTCAGAAGAGGGAAGCGAAGAAGCCAGCTATGAGATGGTAGAAGATGATGAAGAACTGGTGGCAATTTCCAAAGTATTTGAACAGATGTTGGACGACGTAGATCTTGAAATGTAATAATTTGCTGGGCAGATCGTGAACAGTGATGCGAAATCATGCTTTGCATGTTATTTTGTGCATCGTGAAGCGTGTAACTGTGAAGTTACTGAACAGTTACCAGCCGAAACAAAATAAAGTCGCTTTATCCTGGTAGCGTGAGTTTGGAGGATAAAGTGCGCAAAATGGAGGATAGATTGATTGAAGACGGAAAATGAAATGAACAACAACGGGCAAAGGACTCCGGCAGCCGGAAACGGAACAAGAAAACCAAATTTCAGACATAAAAATTACAGATATAAGGCACAGCCGAAAAAGGAAGGAAAAGATGGTCAGAAACAAGGACAGGATAAGCAGACTAAGGGGAATTATAAACCTCAGTTCCGCGGTCAGGGCAAGCCTGCCTTAAAGAGACCACGTAAAACTAACAATGGCTCCAAGCTGAAGATCATTCCACTTGGTGGTCTGGAGCAGATTGGAATGAATATTACAGCTTTTGAGTATGAAGACAGTATAGTGGTAGTAGACTGCGGACTTGCTTTTCCAGAAGATGATATGCCGGGAATCGATCTTGTAATTCCGGATATTACCTACCTGAAAGAGAATATTTCCAAGGTGAAAGGATTTGTGATCACCCATGGTCATGAGGATCATATTGGTGCGCTTCCATATGTACTGAAGGAAGTAAATGCACCGATCTACTCCACCAAACTGACTCTTGCGCTGATCAGCAACAAGCTGAAAGAGCATAATCTGACTAAGACTACCAAGTTAAAAGAAGTAAAACACGGTCAGGTGATCAATCTTGGTGATTTTGCTATTGAATTTATTAAGACGAACCATAGTATCCAGGATGCATCTGCACTGGCTATTTATTCTCCTGTGGGAATCGTGGTACACACAGGTGACTTCAAGGTGGACTATACCCCTGTATTTGGAGATGCCATTGATCTGCAGAGATTTGCGGAAATCGGACGAAAAGGCGTTCTTGCCCTTATGTGTGATTCTACAAATGCGGAACGTCCGGGCTTTACCATGTCTGAGCGCACAGTTGGTCATGTTTTTGACAATCTTTTTAATGAATATAAGACTGCAAGAATCATTATCGCAACGTTTGCTTCCAATGTAGACCGTGTACAGCAGATCATCAATACCGCATACCGCTTTGGACGTAAAGTGGCAGTAGAAGGCCGCAGTATGGTAAATGTTATTACCACTGCCGCAGAACTTGGCTATCTGCGTGTTCCTGACCAGACTCTGATCGAGATCGACCAGGTAAAGAACTATCCGGATGAGCAGCTTGTTCTGATCACTACAGGAAGTCAGGGCGAGTCCATGGCTGCTCTTTCTCGTATGGCTGCTAATATCCACAAGAAGATTACCATTAAACCTAATGATGCAATTATTTTCAGCTCTCATCCGATTCCAGGTAATGAGAAGGCTGTATCCAAGGTTATCAACGAGCTTTCCATGAAAGGTGCAAAGGTTATTTTCCAGGATGCACATGTATCCGGACATGCCTGCCAGGAGGAGATTAAGCTGATCTACTCCCTTGTGAAGCCGAAATATGCAATTCCGGTACATGGTGAATATCGTCATCTGACTGCCCAGAAGCTTGTTGCAGAGGAACTTGGATATTCCAAGGACAATATTTTTATTCTGAAATCCGGAAATGTTCTGGAGATTGATGAGAATAGTGCGGCTGTTACTGGTTCCGTACACACAGGTGCAATTCTTGTAGACGGTCTTGGAGTCGGAGATGTTGGTAATATTGTACTTCGCGACAGACAGCATCTTTCCGAAGATGGTATTATGATTGTTGTCATGACATTAGAGAGACACAGCAATGTGGTACTGGCAGGACCGGATATTGTTTCCAGAGGTTTTGTGTATGTAAGAGAGTCAGAAGACCTTATGGATCATGCAAGAGAAGTGGTGGAGCTGGCTCTTGACGGATGTCTGGATAAAGGTATCACAGACTGGAGTAAGATTAAGGCAGCAGTGAAGGATGCACTCAGCGACTACGTATGGAAACGTACCAAGAGAAGTCCGATGATCCTTCCAATCATTATGGAGGCATAAGCAGAGGCGCGATGAACGAGATAAAAGACTGTATAGATGCACTTCTTGCAGCTGTACAGAACAGTGAAGAATATCAGGAATTTGAGAAATACAGAGATCTTCTGAAGGAGAACCCGGAGCTTATGGACCGTGTGAATGCATTCAGAGGAAACAATTTCAGACTACAGAATGAAGCAAACAGAGATGAGCTGTTCCGGGGAACGGAGCAGCTCAACAGAGAATCCAGGGAGCTGCGCAGAGATCCCCTTGTAAACGCATTTCTTGATGCGGAGCTTGCTCTTTGTAAACTTATGCAGAAGATATGCAGGACACTTACAGAGGGAATCGATCTGGACATTCCTGAGTTATAAGGAGGAAACATGGGTAATACAAGAGATCAGGTGGGAAAAGCAGGGCTTTTTGTAGCTGGTGGAATTTTTCGTACTGCTTTTTACGTCTGTGTTGCAGTGCTGATTTTCTGGATTGGCAAGTCGGCCTATCAGTTTGGCTACAATGTTTTTAACCAGCAGGCAGTCAGCCCGGGAGCAGGTCAGGAAGTGACAGTTGTGATTCCGGAAGGCTCATCCACGTATGATGTAGCCAAGATCCTGAAAAGCAAGGGACTGATCGACGACAGTCTGGTGTTCTTTGCACAGGAGAAACTTTCTACATATAAGGGACAGATGCAGGCTGGAACTTATCTGTTAAGTACAGCTTACACTCCTACACGTATTATGGGTATTCTTGCTGGTGATGAGGAGCAGACTGGTGTTACGCAGGATAGTGCCACAGCAGCTGATACAGCGGCCCAGACAGATACTCAGACTACAGATGCAGGAACTGATACAGCTGATACCCAGAGTGCAGATGGTACAGCAGATACTCAGGCAGCTGATGGAACTGCAGGGGAAGGAGAGTCCGGACAGTGATCGTAGAGGAGAGAATGCGCACTTACATCAATTCTCTTGATATGGGGAATACTCCTTTTCTGGAAGAACTGGAAAAAGAAGCACTTGCAGGAAGGGTTCCCATTATCCGCAAGGAAATGCAGAGCTTTCTGAAAATGTTTCTTGCAGCAACCCGGCCGATGAAAATACTGGAGGTCGGAACGGCAGTAGGTTTTTCCACTCTGCTGATGTGCGAATATGGACCTGAGAATCTGAAAATAACAACAATTGAGAATTATGAAAAAAGGATCCCTATTGCCAGAGAGAATTTCAGGAAGGCAGGACGGGAATCCCAGATAGAGTTCCTTACCGGGGATGCAGGAGAGATCCTGAAAGAACTTACTGGAACTTATGATCTTATTTTTATGGATGCTGCCAAGGGGCAGTATATGAACTGGCTGCCGGATGTGCTTCGATTAATGCATAAGGGCAGCGTTCTTGTTTCTGATAATGTTCTTCAAGAAGGGGACATTATCGAATCCCATTATCTTGTAGAGAGACGCAATCGTACCATTTATAAGCGTATGCGTCAGTATCTCTATGAACTGAAGCACAATCCGCTGCTGGAGACCTCCATCCTTCCGTTAGGAGACGGAGCCTCCATCAGTGTAAAGAAAGAGGAGTCATATGCGTAAACCAGAATTATTAGTTCCGGCAAGCAGTCTTGAGGTTCTGAAGATTGCCACGGTTTTCGGAGCAGACGCTGTTTATATCGGAGGAGAGGCTTTTGGGCTTCGTGCCAAGGCCCGCAATTTTTCAAAAGAAGAGATGGCGCAGGGAATTGCATTTGCCCATGAGCATGGTGTAAAAGTCTATGTGACAGTGAATATTCTTGCGCATAACTATGATCTGGCTGGTGTAAGAGAGTACTTGAAAGAGCTTAAGGAATTAAAACCGGACGCCTTGATCATCGCTGATCCTGGTATTTTTACCTATGCCAAGGAAATCTGTCCGGAGATTGAGCGTCATATCAGTACCCAGGCAAATAACACTAATTACGAAACCTATCGCTTCTGGTACAAGCTTGGAGCGAAGCGTGTGGTAACTGCCCGTGAGCTTTCTTTAGAAGAGATTCGCCAGATCCGTGCCAATATTCCAGATGATATGGAGATTGAGACTTTCATTCACGGAGCGATGTGTATTTCCTATTCCGGACGCTGTCTTCTCAGCAATTTCCTGGTAGGAAGAGATGCCAATCAGGGATCCTGCACACATCCGTGCCGTTGGAAATATTCCATTGTGGAAGAGTCGAGACCCGGAGAGTATATGCCGGTTTATGAGAATGAGCGTGGTACTTACATTTTCAATTCCAAGGATCTTTGCATGATCGAGCACATGGATGACATTCTCACAAGCGGAATCGACAGTTTGAAGATCGAGGGTCGTATGAAGACAGCTCTTTATGTAGCAACTGTCGCACGTACTTACCGCAAGGCTATTGATGATTATCTGGAAGATCCGGCCAAATATCAGGCAAACATGTCCTGGTATCAGGAGCAGATCGCAGGCTGCACTTACCGTAAATTTACAACTGGCTTCTTTTATGGCAAACCAAGCGAGGAAGCACAGATCTATGACAATAATACCTATGAGAAGGGGTATACGTATCTGGGATTTGCAGAAGCTGTAGATGAGAGAGGCTATGTGCAGATTACACAGAGAAACAAGTTTACAGTAGGAGAGATGATCGAGATCATGAAACCGGATGGAACCAATCTTCTGGTTCCTGTAAAAGCTATCTATGATGAGGAGGGCAATTCCGTAGAAAGCGCTCCCCATCCGCAGCAGAAGCTGTTTGTAGATCTTGGCGGTGAGGCAGAGGTTTATGATATCCTCCGCCGTAGTGAAGCATAAGTCTGAGAGTAATTCAGAAAAATAATCGTTACTGGTCACGGAATGAACAGTAACAAATAATCATAGAGGTAAAACTCGCAGAGCGTGTTTTACCCGTTTTCAGGAAAAAGCGTCCGCAATTTTTGCAGGGCGTTTTTTTCAATTCTGGATACATAGGAGCGGCTGATGTGAAGGTGCCTGGCGATTTCCCGCTGCGTCTGTTCCTTTTGCCCAAAGAGACCGAAACGGCAGCAGATCACCTCATATTCTTTGGAAGACAGTACAGACTTCATGGAATCCAGTACATGACGGATATCTTCTCTGGTGGAATACTCTTCCACAACGTCCACTGCCGGTCCTTCCATTACATCCAGAAGACTGATCTCATTGCCTTCTTTGTCTGTACCAATGGGTTCATACAGCGAGATTTCCCGGGAATGTTTCTTGCGGGAGCGGAATAACATAAGCAGTTCATTGTTGATACACTTTCCAGCATATGTGGACAGCCGGGCTGCTTTTGTGGAATCAAATGTGGAGATGGCTTTCATTAATCCAATGGTGCCAATGGAAATCAGATCGTCCAGTTCTACATCTGTTCCCTGATATTTTTTTACTACATGGGCAACAAGCCGCAGGTTACGTTCTATGAGAATATTTTTTGCTTCCATATCGCCCCTTTGGTACTGCTGAAGATAATACTGCTCCTCGGCCATTGTCAAAGGTTTCAAAAATGTCTTCAAATCGCTACCTCAAAGGGGATTTCTATATAGTCTATGAAAAATACAGGCTTTAAGTGCCTGGCTGCCTTTTTTTACTGCGGAAAAAATCGTGGCAGGATTCTTTTTATATTTTACATTGAAATAAAGGGTGAAAATCATTATAATAATGTCAGAGTAACTGCCTGGAGCGTGTTTGAAAAAGGCTCTGGTTCGAAAGAGGCAGTGACAGCGAGTAACAGGATTACTGTTCCGCAGCAATGTTTTGAGAAGCGTGTTGCTGTGAAGTTTGTGGACAGTAACAAGAACACGAAAGACGTAAGGTGAATGATTTTGAAAAAAAAGATCGAACAGCTTTTAAACGGAAAGTTTGAATATGAACAGCCCCAGCTCCTTTTTTCCAAGGAGAAGATTTCCCTGACCATGAAAGCAGGGGAGACGAAGAGAGGGGAAGTGTACGTTGGAACAGAGGATAATCAGAAGATCCGTGGTTATGTTACTTCTTCCAGCCGCCGGGTGGTACCGGGAATGGACCATATTTCCGGAACTACTGTGCGTCTCCCGCTTGGAATTGATACGGTAGGACTTGCTCCCGGAGAAAACCTGAAGGGATGGCTGTGCTTTACTACAAATATTGGAGAGGCCCGTCTTCCTTTTGAAATTGAGATCGAGAAAGAGGAAATACGCAGCTTTTCAGGTGTGGTAGGGAATCTGGACGAATTTGTAAAAGTTGCCCGGGATGATTTTAAAGAGGCATTCCGTATTTTTAAAGATGCCAGCTTCACCAGAATTCTGGAAAATGAGGATCAAAAGATCCAGACACTTTATTATGGTCTGTCCAGACAGCCGGTGACATATCAGCATCTGGAAGAATTTCTCATTGCCGCAGGCAAGAAGGAAAAAGTAACCATAAGTGCCAGAGAGGTGGGCAAAGAATACTATGAGTTGAAAGACTCTTTGAAAGAATCTTTTTATATTCAGAGAAGCGGATGGGGGCATCTGCGCCTTGATGTGGAAGCTGTTGGAGAGTTTCTGGAAGTTCCCCGCAAGGTGGTAACAGACGAAGATTTTATTGGCAGCCATTATGAAGTGGAATATCTGGTACACAAGGAGAAATTAAGACAAGGCAATCAGTTTGGCAAAATTATAGTAAAAAGCCCTTATCAGGAGATTACTTATACCGTTGTTGCATCCACAAGTGGTAAACTGGATGTAGATATCCGTCTGACTCAGGAGAAGAGTAAACTGGATCTTCAAAAAGACTGTCTGGCCTACTTGTGCTATGAGACTGCTGTGGCAAGCTGTCTTGCGGGAAAGGAGAATCCAGGGGTCAACAGCTGGATGGATTTTTCCACCTGGAGTGCAAGCAGCCACTATATTCTGAACCAGCTTCACCAGTCCGGATGTGATTATCCGGAATACCAGATGTATGAGGCCTTTCTTCTTTACATGGAGAACCATCATGAGGAAGCAAGAGTTCTTCTGGAAAGCTATCAGGATAAATCCTATACAAGAGATGATCTGGAGTTTGCTGGAATTTATCTGTATCTGTGCACGCTTACCGGTTTATATAAGGACAAGGTTCACGCCCTGTCCAGAATCCGCAATTTTTACATGCAAAAAAGTGACAGTTTTCCGCTTTTATGGATCCTGCTGAAGCTGGATCCTGCATACAAGGAGACTCCGTCCAAGGCATTATTTGTGCTGGAAGAGCAGTTTGGCAAGGGCTGCAGGAGTCCGTTCCTCTATCTGGAAGCATGGAAGATCATCTGCAAGGACATGACTCTTCTTCACAGGCTGAACAGCTTCTGGGGACAGGTATTCCGCTTCGCGGCAAGAAGAAACCTTCTTACAGAGGAGCTGGTAATGCGTCTTGCATATCTTTCTGGGTATGAGAAAGATTATAACGAAAGTATTTATCAGGCATTGGCAAAGGGCTATGAACAGTATTCTTCAGAGGATACCCTGGAAGCCATCTGCAAATATGTGATGAAGGGAAACCCAAGAAAGACCGAATATTTCCGCTGGTTTTCCCTGGCAGTGGAGCATGGGCTGCGTCTTACAAGACTTTATGAGTATTATGTGGAGACTATGGACACTTCCAGACGGATTGAGCTTCCAAAGGCTCTTCTCATGTATTTTACTTACAACAGCGATTCCCTTGGAGATTCCAAGCGGGCATTTATTTATTCCTGCATTATTGCAAATAAGGAAAAAGAGCCGGCAGCATACCAGCGCTATATGTCAGGTATGCGGGATTTCGCCAGGAAAAAACTGGCTGAGGGCAAAATGAATGAGAGCTATGCTGTCTTATATCAGGAGTTTCTGATGGAGCCTCGCACAAAAGAGGCGGCAGATTCCATTGCGCAGAAAATGTTTACCCACCGCCTTTATTTTGATGATAAAAAAGTCCGCTATGTGATCGTTCGTCACAGTCAGATGGAATCAGAGGAGACTTATACCTGTGTTCAGGGCGTAGCTTATCCAAGAATTTATACAGAAGATGCTGCTATCCTTTTTCAGGATGACAAGCAGCGCAGATACAGTGCTACTGTAGATTACAGCTTGAAGAAGACCATGGATGAGGATGGGGCAGTGAGAAAAGTTCTTGCCCTTGGCGTGGACGAGCCAGGTGTGCTTCTTCATTATTGCGAAAGCCATGAACTGGACAAAGATAATCTGGATATTTTTCAAAGACTGGTCAAATCCGATGCTTTTTGCATGGAGTATAAGCAGAAGGTACGTCGCAGGATTCTGGATTATTATGCAGAGCATGTATTTGGCGAAGATCTGGATCAATATTTAAAGCAGATGGATTACCAGGAATACGCCCGTGTGGACAGGCAGAAGCTTCTGGTGGTTCTTATAAGCCGCGGTCTTTTTTCCCAGGCACAGGCCATTGTGGAGGAATTCGGCTATGAGGGCGTGGACATGCGAAGCCTTTTGAAACTGGTAAGCCGCATGATCGTGCGCTGCGACATGCTGGAAGACGAGGAACTTCTGGCTTTGGCATCTGATGTTTACAGAAATGGATTTTATGATGAGGTGATCCTCACATATCTTATGAAATATCGTTTTGGACCTGTGGATGAAATGTTTTCCATCTGGAAAAGTGCTGTGGGATTTGAAATGGATACCTATGATCTGGAGGAAAAAATCCTTCAGCTTCTTATGTTTACCACGGATTACCGCAAGGAGGGAGAGCATGTTCTGGAATCCTACATTCGCCATTCCGGAAGGGAGTGGATCGTAAGCGGATATCTGACCCATGTTTCCTATGGCATTTTTGTAAAAGAATACACCATGAGTCCTTTTGTGAAAAACTGTCTGTTGAATGCATATATGCAGAAATGGATGGTAAATGAAGTCTGCTATCTGGCTTTGTTTAAAGAGCTTTCCAGGGAAAAGAGCAGAAAAGAGGCTCTTCTTTCCATAGAAAAAGAGCTTCTGAAAATGTGCATGGACAAAGAAATGGTATTTTCTTTCTTCCACAGACTTCCACCGGAAATTCTGAGCCTGTATCAGATGGATGACAAAACATGTGTGGAATATCACACCAGCCCGGAGGCGAAGGTAACCCTTGTATATGCTTTGGATACCGGACTTGGACGTGCGCTGGAATATAAGACAGAGCCTCTTAAGAATGTATATGAGGGTATTTTTACCAAGCCGTTTACCATGTTTTACGGGGAAACTTTGCATTATTATTTTTCAGAGGAATGTAATGGACAGACCAAAAGAACGCCAGAGCGGGTACTTGGAATGAGTAAGGTGGAAGGTACACCATTCAGCAAGTACCAGATGATTAATCAGATTTTGTCTGCGCGGAAACTGGACAAGCATCATGAGGTGAAACAGGGACTGAAGCAGTATTTCCGCCAGGAACAGTATGTAAAAGAAATGTTTGTCATTACAGAAGAGGACTGAATATATGAATGAAATTCGTGATTTGATCATAGGAATTGATTTTGGAAAAGATTATTCCCAGATCTGCTATTATGACCGGAAAGGGGAGGAACCCTGCTCTGTGTCCATGAAGGTTGGTGCCCAGGAGTTTGAAGCACCTACCTGTATTTGCAGGCGCGGAGAGCATAAAGAGTACACCATTGGTCTTGAGGCAGTTTATTTTGCCCGGGAAAAAGGGGGACAGATGGTGGATGACCTGTATGGAATCTGTAAGAAAGAAGACAGTGTGCAGATTCTGGGAGAACAGGTGGAGCCATGGGAGCTGCTTCAGGTTTTTCTGGAGGGTATGCTGAAATTTCTGGGAGTTGCAGATCTTGTAAAAAATACAAAATGCCTGGTGATCACAAGTCCTGAGCTTGAGGACCCCCAGGTGAAAAATATGGAAAAAGCCTGCCAGGCCATTGGTTTTTCGAAGAATCAGTACATGCTGATAGACCATGGAGAGAGCTTTTATTATTATTCCCTTACCCAGAAAAGAGAGACCTGGAACCGGAGTATCGGCTGGTATTCTTTTCACCAGGATGAAGTGAAGTTTCAGCAGCTGACTATGGACAGCAGCACAAGGCCGGTGCTGGTACGCCTTGAGGAGCCGAAGAAGACGGTCCTCCCATCTCTTACAGCACCTGAAGAAGAGGGAGAGAAGGCCGTGGAAGCCAGAGATGAGGCTTTCCGTGATTTTATTAAGGAGACTCTTGGAACCGGTCTTTTTTCCAGCATTCAGATCACAGGATATGGATTCAGCCCGGATTGGGCGAAAATATCCATTGGAAGCCTTTGCATGCAGCGAAGAAAGGTTTATTATGGAAATAACCTTTTTGCAAAAGGTGCATGTGCAGCTGGAAAGGAGCGCCTTGAGGATAAGATCCTGAAGGGGTACCGTTATATGAGTCCTGCTCTTGTGCTGAAAGATGTGGGAATGGAAATGCGGGTGATGGGTGCACCGGCATATTACCCGCTTATTGAGGCTGGTAAGAACTGGTATGAGTGTAAAGCTGGCTGTGAGCTGATCCTGGATGATATAACAGAGCTCGTTTTTGTTGTTGGAACCTTCGGCGAGAAGCACAAGAAGAAAGTAATTATGGGACTGCCCGGACTTCCTGAGCGTCCCAATAAGACTACAAGACTGTCTCTGGCCCTTGCATATGTGTCACAGAAGAAATGCCGCGTTGTTGTAAAAGATCTTGGATTTGGAGAAATGTTCCCTTCCAGCGGCAAGGTCTGGGACGAACTGGTAGAGTGGTAAAGGAGGCTGGAAATGAGCGGTTATATTTTATGTCAGACAAAAAAGGCGGACAAGCCGTTTTTTGTGGAGAGTATCAATACCAATATTTACTCACTGGAGGAGCTTTGCTACTTTCTGTACCACAATCTTTATCTGGTGGATTCTTCTGTTATAAATGAAAATCTCTGTATCTGGATCAGCGAGGAACTGGATCTGCCAAGGCTGGCAGCCAAGCTACGTCCTCATCTTGGTAAATTTGCCAGTGCGGAGGATGTGCTTTATCCGGTATTTAAGGAGATCAATTATCTTACTTACGATGAGCTGAAGGCATTGAATGTAAAGCTTGCCAAGCTGGATCAGGAGGCACCTCTTCTTCGAAAAAAGAGAAAAGGGGATGCCCTGGTAGCGAATAAGATGTATGTAAGTGCCATCAAGGTGTATCAGCAGCTTCTGAAAAAAGAAGGGCTGGAGCAGATAAGACCGGGACTGACCATGAGTGTGTGGCATAACCTTGGATGTGCGTACAGCTATCTTTTTCAGATGGAGAAAGCAATGGAGTGTTTCTGGGAGGCGTTTCTTACCCAGAGCGATCCTAAGGAGCTGGTTTGCTATCTGCTTGCTTATCGTAGCGTGAAGAAGCCGCAGGAGTATGAGAACAGGCTGAAGGAGCTGAATGTATCGGAGGAAGTGAAGGATACTTTAAAAAAGGCATTGGATGAGTTTGCGCAGAAAAAGGAGGTCAGCATAAGACCAGGGAAGGCGGATGAAATGCTGGAGAAGCTGACAGGAGAGTATCATAGGAGCACAGGTTCGTGATGAACCTGTGCTTTTTCTAAAAAACTATATTGACAGAATTACTTTCGTATGCTACCATACAACCATGCTTTAATATGGTAGAGTGAAAACGCACTAAAATAATGAGAATTAGATTTCAGGAGGATAGATATTATGAAAAAAAGAATTCTGGCGATTATGATGAGTGCCTTGATGGCAGCAGGTATCTGCTCTAGTGTAACGGTTTATGCAGATGCCGACAGTAAGACACTGACTGTTGGATTTGATGCAGAGTATCCGCCTTTTGGTTATATGGATGAAAGTGGCGAATATGTTGGTTTTGACCTGGATGTGGCGCAGAAGGTATGTGATAATCTTGGATGGGAGCTTGTAAAGAAGCCGATTAACTGGGATTCCAAGGATATGGAGCTGAATTCCGGAAATATTGACTGTATCTGGAATGGCTTTACCATCAATGGACGTGAGGATGATTATACATGGTCTGATCCATATCTGAATAACGAGCAGGTTATGGTAGTCACTTCCGATTCCGGAATTGAGACACTGGCAGATCTGGCAGGGAAGAATGTTGTAGTACAGGCTGCATCTGCAGCACTTGATGCTTTGAACAGCGAGGATAACAAAGAACTGACAGACAGTTTTGCATCCCTTACAGAGAATCCGGATTACAATACCGCATTTATGAATATTGATTCTGGCGCAGCTGATGCTGTTGCTGTTGATATCGGAGTTGCCAAATATCAGCTGGCTCAGAGAGAAGAGGGCAAATATAAGATTCTGGACGAGCCGATCCAGAGCGAGCAGTACGGCATTGGCTTTGCCAAGGGAAATGAGGAGCTTCGTGATACCGTATGGGCTGAGGTTATGAAGCTGTACGACGAAGGTGAGATTGATAAGCTGGCTGAACAGTATGGTGTGGTTGACATGCTTTGCCTGGGAGATGAGGAAGCAGCTGATAAGACAGAAGAGAGCACAGATGCGGCAGAAGAAAATGCAGATTCTGATGAGGCAGCTGATGCAGATGCTGCTGAGGATGAGGCTGAATAATTCACATAGAATATAAACAAGAATATATGTAAAAAAGAGGGTACCTGGCGCACCCTCTTTTCTTAGCGAGAAGGGGTCTGCTCCAAAAGAAGGAGCTTGATTCGCAGAATGTGAATTATAGAATGAAATGAAACGTGAAATGCGATCCCTTAGAACACAAGTATCAACAGGAGGAACACAGTAACTATGAGTTTTAGTGTAATGTTAAGCCAGCTTGCAAAGGGAATGACCGTAACTACGGAAATTTTCTTTGTAACCCTTATATTTTCCCTGCCACTTGGCCTTCTGGTCTGTTGGGGTAAAATGTCCAAAATAAAGATAATCAGATGGATCGTTTCTGCATATATCTCCATTATGCGCGGAACACCTCTTATGCTGCAGCTGATGGTAGTATATTTTGGACCATATTTTATTTTTGGAATCCGGATTTCCATGGGTTATAGCCTGATCGCTGTATTTATTGCTTTTGCAATTAATTATGCCGCTTATTTTGCAGAAATCTACCGTGGCGGAATTGAATCCATGCCAGTAGGTCAGTATGAAGCAGCCCGAATCCTTGGCTACTCAAAAGCACAGACCTTCTTCCGCATCATTCTTCCCCAGGTATTTAAACGGATTTTGCCATCTATTACCAACGAAGTAATCACTCTGGTAAAGGATACTTCATTGGCGTTTGTTGTAGCGGTAGCTGAAATGTTCACTTTGGCGAAACAGATTGCCAGCTCTCAGACCACGATGGTGCCGTTTGTGGTAGCGGCTGTATTTTATTATGTATTTAACCTGCTGGTAGCAGTGATCATGGATAAAGTAGAGAAAAAACTGAACTATTACCGCTAATAATTTATCATCAACCTGCAGTGAATATACATTGTAAAAGCGTGTGCGGGTAACCAGAAGGAGTCACTATATGAAATTATTTGAAATGAAACACATAAAGAAAAGTTTCGGAGCCCTGGACGTTCTCCGTGACATTTCCCTGGAAGTAGACAAGGGCGAGGTTCTTAGTATTATCGGTCCCTCCGGCTCGGGTAAGTCTACATTGCTTCGCTGTGCCACTGGTCTGGAGACACCAGACGGCGGCGAAATCATCAAAAACGGAAAAATCGGATTGGTTTTTCAGAATTTTAACCTTTTTCCCCATTTTTCCGTGATTAAAAATATTACAGACGCTCCAATTAAGGTACAAAAGAGAGATAAAAAAGAGGTTTATGCGCAGGCAAGGGAGCTTCTTAAGAAAATGGGGCTTTCGGATAAGGAAAATTATTATCCCTACCAGCTTTCCGGCGGACAGCAACAGCGAGTTTCCATCGCCAGAGCCCTTTGCATGAACCCGGATATTCTTTTCTTCGATGAGCCCACATCTGCTTTGGACCCGGAGCTTACTGGTGAAATCCTGAAGGTAATCAAAGATCTGGCAGCCGAGCATATCACTATGGTGATCGTTACCCACGAGATGAGCTTTGCCCGTGACATCTCCGATCGGATTATCTTTATGGATGACGGTCTGATCGCAGTGGAAGGTACCCCGGAAGAGGTATTTTCATCAGAACATGTAAGAATGAAGGAATTCCTTGGGAAATTCCATCAGGGGCTTGTTTAAAATCGTAAGATTTTACCATTTTTTGTAAGATTTCTTTAAATGTGAAAGCACCACCTTTTAACTAAATAGGATATGTCAAAAAAACGGAAGGTTGTATCTGGAATACACCTTCCGTTTTGCGTTATCTTATTAGCAGAGAAGGAGGTATGCTATATGAGCGTGAAAAAGTCAGAAACTGCATTGGCAGAGAGGATTGGAAGAAAAAAATTACGTGGAATCAAATATTTGCTTCTGGCAGTTCCATTTTTAATTTATGTATTTGCATTTTCCTATGTTCCGCTGGTTGGATGGATTTATTCCGTGTTTGATTACAAAATTGGACAGAAATTTCTGGATTTTGGCAGCATGGTTTTTGTAGGACTAGGTAATTTCCAGAAGTTGTTTACAGAACGGTCAGAGGTACTGCGTGTATTGAGAAATACATTGGCGCTTAGCGCACTGGGGCTGCTGGCAACCCCTGTTCCGGTAGTGTTTGCAATTATGTTCAATGAAATAAAAAATTCTAAATTTAAAAAAATTGTTCAGACAGCAACCACACTGCCAAACTTTATCAGCTGGATCATTGTTTATGGTGTTGCTTTTGCTTTCTTTTCTGTAAATGGATTTGTAAGTGTTCTGATGCAGAAAATTGGCATTCAGCCGCCTGTTATGGGAATTCTTGGTGATGTGGATCACACCTGGGTTCTGCAGTGGATTCTGGGAATCTGGAAAAGCTTCGGATGGTCAGCAATTATCTATATTGCAGCGATTACAGGAATTGATTCAGAACTATATGATGCAGCAAAGGTAGACGGAGCCAATAAGATCCAGTCTATTTTGCATATTACAATTCCAGGGATCATGCCTACCTATGTGGTAATGTTCCTTCTTGCAGTAAGTAATATTCTTTCAAACGGATTTGACCAGTATTTTATGTTTTACAACCCTATGGTGGCGGATAAAATTGAAGTGCTTGATTATTATGTATATAAGGTTGGATTTTATATAAATGATTATTCCTATTCCATTACCCTGGGAATGCTGAAGTCAATACTTGGAATTGTATTATTATTTACTGCAAACGCATTGTCGAAAAAAATCAGAGGCGAATCGATTGTATAACTGGAGGTGAGAAGAATGAAAAAAACAAGTTCAAAAATTAAAACATCACCACAGGAGAAATTTCTTCATGTATTAAATGTATTTTTTCTGTTGATTGCAGTATTTCTCTGTGTGTATCCGTTTTATTACATGGTTATTTATTCCCTGTCTGACAGTACAAGGGCATCCCTGGAGGGAATTTATTTCCTGCCAAAGGGCTTCACATTGGATGCATATAAGATGATCCTGAAAAAATCAGGATTCGGACATGCTTTCCTGATTTCAGGAGCCAGAACAGTTATCCAGACAATCCTGTGTCTGTTTGGTTCCTCCCTGTTTGCATATCTGGTAACGAAAAAAGATATGATTGGAAGAAAATTTGTATACAGGTTTGTAGTTATTACCATGTATTTAAGTGCCGGTCTGGTTCCCTATTACATAACCATGAAAGCATACCATTTGAACAACACTTTCTGGCTGTATATTATTCCGGGAATTGTAAACGCATATTATGTCATACTGATCAAAACATTTATAGAACAGATTCCGCAGTCTCTTCAGGAGTCTGCGGAACTTGACGGAGCAGGCTTTTTCAAGATTTATACGAGCATAATTCTGCCTCTGAGCAAACCTATATTGGCGACAGTAGCAGTGTATGCCTCAGTTGGAGCCTGGAATTCCTGGCAGGATAACTACCTTCTGGTGCAGAATCCCAACCTGCAGACAGTACAGCTGATCCTTTATAACTGCATCAATCAGGCACAGATGCTGGCAGACAGTATGAAAAGCGGACAGGTTGGAAATGCAGCTGCTATTTCATTATCAGCAGACAGTGTACGTATGGCAACCACGATTATTACAGTTATTCCTGTTATGCTGGTATACCCTTTCCTGCAGAAATATTTTGTAAAAGGGGTTATGCTTGGAGCTGTTAAAGGATGATATGGGAAAAATTGAACGGAGGATTTAACTATGGCAGTATTGGCACAGAAACCACCGATGGGGTGGAATTCCTGGAACACTTTTGGTGCTCATATAAATGAGCAGTTGATCATGGAAATGGCAGATACTATGGTGGCAGAAGGCTACAAGGAGGCTGGATATGAGTATGTGATCATAGATGACTGCTGGTCCCTGAAGGAGCGTGTGGATGGAAAATTAGTGGCAGATCCGGAACTGTTTCCACATGGAATGAAAGCTCTTGCAGATTATATCCACGGCAAAGGTTTGAAATTCGGCATGTACTCCTGCGCCGGTACGAAAACCTGTGCAGGATACCCGGGAAGCTATGGTCATGAAGCAGAAGATGCAAAGCAGTTTGCCCAATGGGACGTGGATTACCTGAAATATGATTTCTGCTACTTTCCGGTCTGTGCAGATGCAAAAAATGCATATCTTACTATGGCAATGGCTCTTCGAAGCTCGGGAAAGGATATTTTATTTGCAGCCTGTAACTGGGGAAAATATGATCCGTCGGGCTGGATGCGGTCAAGAGGGGCACATACCTACCGCTCTACAGGTGATATTTTTGATATACCGAAAAGTTATAAAGATATTTTTAAAAGCCAGGTAGAGAATATTGAAGGAAATGCACCGGACTGCTACAACGATATGGATATGCTGATCACAGGAATGCATGGAAGCGGCAATGTAGGGCTTAATGGATGTACAGACCAGCAGTATCTTCAGCATTTTGCAATGTGGTCATTCCTTGGCTCTCCTTTGATCATGGGAGCAGATCTTCGAAAAATTGACAAGACTAATAAAGACATTCTTTTAAACAAAGGGCTGATTGCCATTAATCAGGATGAAGAGTATCGCCCTGCATTTCTTGTGGACAATATGGGCGATAAGCGGTATATTCTGGCAAAGCTTCTGTCCGGAAACAGAATTGCCCTTGCATTTTTTAATCTGGAATACGAAAGTGATTATTTGAATACTATGGAAATTTCCTTTTGCGATCTTGGAATTCACTCTGGAACCGGAATAAAAATGAAATTTACAAATGCAGTTACCGGGGAAAGCATTGGTGTTTACCAGGATGCCTTTTCTACACAGGTATTGCCAGATGAGTGCAAGATTACAATTGCAGAGATGATCTTACCGGAAAAAGAGTGAAAACAGGATGAATATGGAAATGACAGATACTAAAAATACTTCCGTCATATGTTGTGTGAAGTGCAACCGTCCAGTGAGTCATGATGAAATTGGTCTTTATAAGAGGATATTTAACCGGGGAGCTGAGACTTTCTGGTGCATTCACTGTATCAGTGAGTATCTTGACTGTCCTGTTCCAAAGCTGGAAAAGAAAATAGCGGAATTTCGTGATATGGGGTGTACACTTTTTACAGAATAAATAGGTAATTGCGAAACTCGCAATGCTCGTTTACAATTTTGTATCTAAGTTTGATACTGTCTGCAAGAACAATGGTAATAAGTTGCGCGATACCAGCAAGGATTAAGTCTGATGCATAAAAATGATTTTGAAATGAAATCGGAATAATCTCATCAATATCGATATGCGTTTCTAATAGGGATAGAAACGCAGGTTTGTTATTTCCAAATTTCTCCTGGCAATCTGTAAAAATATCTGCTAAAGAAAGCTGTTTATATGGTATCATAGATGTTAGAATAACTCCTTTCTTGGTGTATGGTTTATAGTTCCTCGACAATTCTATTATACCGTATCCAGTGAGGGGTTATTTGTTTTTTTTGTAATAAAAAAATGCCGTGTTTATGCGGCTTGTGGCGTTTCGCAAACGCCTAAAAGAATAAACAAAAGAAGGGAATAAAAATATGAAAGCAGATTTTAAGCATATCCTATATGGCGGGGATTACAACCCGAACCAATGGCCGGAAGCAGTCTGGAAAGAAGATATGGAACTTTTCGATAAAGCTCGGATAAACAGCGCAACAGTCAATGTATTTTCCTGGGCAAAGCTCCAGCCGTCAGAAGAACGGTATGATTTTGAGGAACTGGACAAGGTCATTGAAATGCTGGGAAAAAACCATAAAGACATTGTCCTTGCAACTTCAACCGCGGCAATGCCGGCCTGGATGTTTCGGAAATATCCGGAGGTGGCAAGGACGGACTATGCGGGAAGGCACCACAAGTTTGGACAGAGGCAAAATGCATGCCCAAATAGCCCTGTTTACCAGAGATACGCGGCAAAACTGGCTCAAAAGCTTGCAAAAAGGTATGGACATCTGGACAGTGTGGTGTGCTGGCACATAAATAATGAATATAGCGGTGAGTGTTACTGTGAAAATTGCGAAAAAGCCTTCCGTGTCTGGCTTCGGAAAAAGTACGGGACGCTGAAAGCACTGAATGAGGCATGGAATACAGAATTTTGGGGGCACACCCTCTATGACTGGGAGGAAATTGTGCTGCCAAACGCTCTTGGCGAAGGTCTCGAGTGGTGCAGCGGCACAGCGTTCGCCGGTATTTCCATTGACTATGCCCGTTTTAATTCGGATAGTATGCTGGAAAATTTCAAGATGGAGCGGAACGCTATCCGCAGCGTGGATCAAAAGACTCCGGTTACAACAAATCTAATGGGAACGTTTAAGCAGCTGGATTATTTCAAATGGGCAAAGGAGATGGACGTCGTATCCTGGGATAACTATCCATCTTATGATACGCCGGTAAGTCTGACGGCGATGCAGCATGACCTCATGCGGGGCTTAAAGCAGCAGCCCTTCATGCTGATGGAGCAGACACCAAGCCAGCAGAATTGGCAACCTTACAATTCATTGAAAAAACCGGGGCAGATGAGGGCACAGAGCTATCAGGCGATCGCACATGGGGCGGATACGATACAATTTTTCCAGCTCCGCCGCAGTGTTGGCGGATGTGAAAAATTCCATGGAGCAGTCATTGCCCATGCAGGAACAGATAATACCAGGGTGTTCCGTGAGGTCACACAACTAGGGACAGAGTTAGAAGAGCTGGGAGATCAGATCCTGGGGACAGCAAATCCGGCTGATGTCGGGATATTGTTTGACTGGGATAATTATTGGGCATTGGAATTTACAAGCGGACCCCATAAAGATTTAAAATATGTGGATCAGATTCATAGGCATTATAAGTTCTTTTATGAAAAAAACATAGCTGTTGACATGATCCCAAGGGATGCAGATTTTTCAAAATATAAGCTGATCGTTGCGCCGGTGCTTTATATGGTTCATCAGGGTGTCAAGGAAGCGCTTGAAGCCTTCGTAAAGAAAGGTGGTGTATTAGTGACCGGCTTTATGAGCGGTATCGTAGGTGAATCAGACAATGTATATCTTGGTGGCTATCCAGGACCCCTCAGGGACTTGGCTGGAATTTGGGTGGAGGAGATTGACGCATTGGCTCCAGAGCAGAAAAATTCTGTAAAATTTAAAGATGGTACAGAGTTTACCAGCACAATGCTATGTGACTTGATTCATCTGGAAGGGGCCGAGAGCATGGCTGATTACAGCAGCAATTTTTATGCGGGTACACCTGCTGTCACCAAAAACAGTTATGGAAAAGGTACTGTTTATTATTTGGGGACTCAGCCAGAGGACTGTGCGTTTACAAGGATGATGGACTGCATAGTTAAGGAAGCAGCAGTCAAAAGCTTAGTAGATGAGCGGACATCCCTTGAAGTGACAGTACGGAAAACCAAGGAAAATACCTTTTATTTCCTAATAAATTTCAGTAAGGAAGAGACTGTGGTTCCTCAGTGTTTTGCAGGAATGCAAAACCTTTTGACGGGGGAAACGGTGTCCAGACAGGAAATTTTGAAACCTTTTGAGGTAGAGATCATAAAGAAATAGCCTGTATCTGAGGTTTCTAATAGGGATAAAAACGCAGGTTTGTCATTTTAAAATTTTTCCTGGCAATCTGCAAAAATATCTGCCAAAGAAAGCTGTTTATATGGTATCATAGATGTTAGAATAACTCCTTTCTTGGTGTATGGTTTATAGTTTCTCGACAACTCTATTATACCGTATCCAGTGAGGGGTTATTTGTTTTTTTGGGTAGTAAAAAAATGCCGTGTTTATGCGGCTTGTGGCGTTCCGCAAACGCCTATTTGAAAAAAAATAAAGGGAGAGAAAAGATGATTTACAGAACCGAACATCCAAAACCACAGTTTATGCGTGAAAATTGGTTGAATTTAAATGGAAGCTGGGATTTTGAAATTGATCATGGCGGAAGTGGAGAAGCACGGGAGCTTTACAAGCCGGAAGCAGACCTTTCAAAAAAAATCCAGGTGCCTTTTTGCCCGGAAAGTAAGCTGTCCGGGATTGGCTACACGGATTTCATGAATTCTGTATGGTATCGGAGAGAAATTGAAATTACAGAAGCCCAGTTATCAAATCTTGTGATTCTGCATTGCGGCGCGGCAGATTATTTTACCACAATATATGTGAACGGACAGAAATGTGGCACTCATAAAGGGGGATATGTTTCTTTCTCTGTGGATATTACAAGGTATCTTTTTGCCGGAAAAAATGTGATCACAATTCATGTGGAAGATGACACCCGTTCCCGCTTGATTCCGTCCGGAAAACAGAGCACCCATTATGAGTCTTACAGCTGTTATTATACCAGAACAACAGGTATCTGGCAGACCGTATGGCTGGAATTTGTTCCTGACACACACATTATAAAAACAAAATATTATGGGGACATAAACAATGGAACAATTACTGTTTTTGCAGAGCTTCAGGGAGCAGGAACCTTTGCGGTAAAAGCGTCCTACAAGGGAACGGCAATGGGAGAGGCTACAGTGAGCTCAGATGGCGGAACAGCAGTGGCAGTGGTGAAGCTGGCAGAAAAGCATTTATGGCAGGTTGGAAAGGGAGATCTTTATGACCTTGCCTTAAGCTATGGAGAAGATCAGGTGACAAGTTATTTTGGACTGCGCTCCATACAGCTTACAGACAAAAAGTTTCTGCTCAACGGAAAATCTGTATTTCAGCGTCTCATTCTGGATCAGGGCTTTTATCCGGATGGAATTTACACAGCACCTTCTGATGAAGAACTGGAAAAGGATATAAAACGATCCCTGGCAATGGGATTTAACGGTGCCCGCCTTCATGAAAAAGTATTTGAAGAGCGTTTCCTGTATCACTGTGACAGGCTGGGGTATATCGTCTGGGGAGAGTATCCCAACTGGGGACTGGATCACTCTTATGCAGACAGCATTTACGGAATCCTTCCAGAGTGGCTGGAAGAGATTGACCGTGATTTTAACCATCCTGCGATTATTGGATGGTGTCCGTTTAATGAAACCTGGGATGAAAAAGGAAGAAAACAGTTTGATGAGCTTCTTGCCACAGTTTATAAGGCAACGAAAGCAGCGGATCCAACCCGGCCCTGTATTGACACCAGCGGAAATTATCATGTGCTCACCGATATTTATGATTTGCATGATTATGAACAGGATCCGGAGATTTTTGCAGAGCATTACAAAGAGGTTGGAAAATCAAACAGGCTTGATTTCCGTGCGGCATTTGAAGAACGGCAGACATATAATGGAAAAATTCCCTTCTTTGTCAGCGAATATGGCGGCATTGGCTGGTCTTTGAGCAAGGATGCCTGGGGATATGGAAATACGCCGGATTCACCGGAAGCATACATGAAACGTCTGAAAGAGCTTACAGATGTTTTACTGGATAATGAGAACATGTTTGCACTTTGCTATACGCAGCTTACAGATGTGGAACAGGAACAAAACGGACTGTATACGTATGACAGACAGCCGAAATTTGATCCGGAAATTATTCATGCTATTTTTTCAAGAAAAGCTGCCATTGAAGATTAAGAGTAAAAACGTTCAAGCCTTACAGAAATAAATATATGAATATGACAGGAGAATACATAAAATGAGAAAATGGACACGTGTTGGATTTCAACCCAATCTTCCATTAGAGGAAAAAAGACGTGTGACGGAATGTAAGGAGCATATCAGACTTTCAAAGGAAGCTGCAAAAGAAGGTATGGTGCTGTTGAAAAATGAGAAAAAGCTTCTGCCTCTTGCAGAAGGAACCAGACTTGCACTGTTTGGGAAAGGAAGTTTTGATTATGTAAAAGGCGGTGGAGGAAGTGGTGATGTTGCGGTTTCCTACGTGCATAACCTTTATGATGGGTTTAAAATGCAAGGAAATGCAGTTATGCTTTATGAACCCCTGGCAGAATTTTACAGAGAAAATGTTCAGGAACAGTATAGGCAAGGTGCAATGCCAGGTATGACAATAGAACCTGAACTTCCAAAAGGACTTGCTGACGGTGCAAAAGCATTTGCAGATGTGGCAATTGTTGTAATAAGCCGTTTTTCATCAGAAGGCTGGGATCGCTCCAGCCTTGATAGTCAGTTAAGCGAAATGTCAAGGGAAGAGCTGGAAGATAACTACATGGCAAAACTGATTGCGAAAGCCTTTCCAGAGGGAGATTATTTTCTGACAGAGAATGAAAAGGCAATGTTGAACATGGTGAAAGAACGGTTTAACCGTATTGCAGTGGTTCTGAATGTCGGTGGAATTGTAGATGTTTCCTGGATAAAAAATGATGACCGGATTTCAGCCGCCCTTCTTGGCTGGCAGGGGGGAATGGAAGGAGGGCTGGCCATGGCAGAGCTTCTTCTGGGAAAAGGAAATCCGTCTGGCAAGCTGACTGATACATTTGCAGCTTCCTTAGATGATTATCCATCAACTGAAAATTTTCATGAATCCTGTGACTATGTAAATTATACAGAAGATATTTATGTAGGATACCGTTATTTTGAGACGATTCCAGGTGCAAAGGAAAAGGTTATATATCCCTTTGGATATGGGCTTTCCTATACTGATTTCAGAGTGCATACAGATTCTGTATGGGAAACTTCAAAACATATTTTTGCAGAAGTTCACGTGACCAATACAGGGAACATGGCAGGAAAAGAAGTGGTACAGCTTTACTTTAACGGACCACAGGGTCTTCTTGGTAATCCGGCACTCCGGCTTGCTGCTTTTGAAAAAACCCGTCTGCTTCAGCCTGGAGAAACACAGGTAGTTTATCTGTCATTTGAAAAAGCGGACATGGCTTCCTATGATGATCTCGGGAAAATTCAGAAGTCAGCCTATATTCTGGAAAAAGGAATTTACAGATTTTACATTGGAATCTCTGTAAGGGATACAGAAGAAGCCGCTTATACATTCGAGCTTACAGAAAATATAATTGTAAAACAGCTATCAGCGCAT
>NZ_JBDGDM010000109.1:0-1455 GCF_040908885.1 Ruminococcus sp. RTP21358st1_G6_RTP21358_211008 | reverse complement strand
GTTGAACAAAATCGCTGCGCGATGGCCTGCCAAGGCTATGGCGCAGTTTTTCTTTACACTTTAATAAAAAGCAGTGGAAACCAAGTCCTACAAGTAGTATTGTTAAGTCACCACAACCAACAATCAAACAGGATCGACATCCCCACTGCCTATGATAAGAATACCATTGAGCTGCCTTTCTGGCAAGCAGTTTTATTATGCTAATGCTCCTCCATGTAAGCAGTGTTTATACATTTACGATTTACTTTACATGGAGGATTTTATTATGTACGAAGAAATTTTTAATCAGATTAGATCTGCTGCGAATAAACGGAATCTCAAGGATTCCACAATTCATGCATACTGTACCAGTGTTGCTCATTTTTTGAACCACACAGCCAAGGATATAGATGCATTAACAACTGACGATGTTGATACATTCCTAACTGAAAAGAAACTTTCCGGGATTTCACCAGAAACATACAATCACTACCATTCAGGAATCCGCTTCTTTTACAAAAAAGTATTGAAGATGAATTGGGATGATGATGACATACCTCGTATGAAAAGGGACAGAAAGTTACCAGCGGTGCTTACAAAAGCAGAAATATCAGCTATTCTTGATGCTACACCAAATCTGAAGCATAAAGCTATGATCGCTACTATGTATTCAGGTGGACTTCGTGTTTCAGAAGTCACACACCTTCATTATGATGATATTTCACGCACGAACAAAACCATACACATCCGCGATGGAAAAAGCCGATCTGACCGTTATACTTTGCTTGCAGACCGGACGCTTGAAATATTGACAGAATACTGGTTTCAATGTGGCAGGCCAAGAGGGATTCTGTTCCCAAGTTCATGGACAGGGGATTATCTTACAAAAGATAGTGTCATTCAATTTTTTCGTGAAAGCGCCGAAAGAGCAGGCATTCAAAAACACGTCTCCACACATTGTTTGCGTCATAGTTTTGCAAGTCATCTGTTTGAGTCAGGCTGCGATATAAAATATATTCAGGCTCTTTTGGGACATCGTGATCCAAAATCAACAGAGATTTATCTGCATGTAAGCAATAAAACTCTGCTTGGTATTAAAAGCCCATTTGATGAGATGGGTGGTGAATGATTATGGATAAATCATGTACGATACAGGATGTATTTGAACGGTTCTATCCTTCCTATGAAAAGAGGAGTAACCCTCCTGCTCATCACAGAAAAACGGCTTATCACATCAGAAACTGTAAAACAGGAGTTTTTGGTGTAAACATCAGTGTTTGTGAGGACTGCGGATGTATCAGTGTTCACAACAACTCCTGCAGAAGCAGATGCTGTCCCATGTGCCAGGAGTTTCCGAAAGAGAAATGGATTGATGCACAAAAAGAGAACGTATTGGATGCACCCTATTATCATGTAGTATTCACAGTTCCTGAGGAATTGAATTCCATTATTTACAGCAACCAGAAGCTGTTATAT
>NZ_JBDGDM010000108.1:0-1531 GCF_040908885.1 Ruminococcus sp. RTP21358st1_G6_RTP21358_211008 | reverse complement strand
CATTTATATTATCCTGCTAAAAACTCATTTCAAAAGGGCAGATTAAAACGAAGAGAAATCTTCACAGAGCTCCTTCTGTATACTTTAACAACTTAAAATGCCCATAATCTCCCTTTAAACGGAGAATGGGCATTTTAAAAGCTACTCTTTTGATTGTTTTTATATTTATTTGAGATGTTTTTTCTACGCTCTTTTCCAGGTAGTTCCCTTATGGGAAGTACATAGCGCTCCATTTCTTCCTGTAGTTCTCCAAGTTTTTTGATCCGCTTCTTTTCCTCCGGTTCCAAAAGGATTTTTAGCATAGTCTCTTTGAAAAGACCGATGGCTACATTTTCATTGGTATGCATGGGATATTTATTCCTGTTTTCCCGTCCTGCTGCTGCGGCCTCTTCGTCCGCACTGTTCCGAATGTCCTGAACCATGTTATATACTAAAACCTGCGCCCAAAAATCCTGGTGCACATATACTGTGGCTTTCCCTGTTACACTTTCAAATTTCATTTTGTTTTTTAGAGTATTGTATTTCTTCTCAATTTCCCATCTTTGGTAATATAAATCCGCTAATTCTTCTGCGGTAATTGTATCCGGAAGATCTGTCATCAGCGCAAGTTCATTCCCGGAGGGAAGAGTCGATTTTGATATTCTTACCAGCGTGCTCCCTTTCTTTTGCATCTGTTCATATCGTTCCGGATGTTTTTTTCGTATTTTTTGTAGGCGTGCAGATGAATGTTTTAAAATGACTTTTTCATCTGCCGACTGCATCCGTTTACGTTCTGCCATATAATCGTTGGATGAAAGACGGATCAGATAATGAATCCCTTCCGTTTCCAGAAAGTCAATAAACTCTAAGGAAGGATAACCGCGGTCAAAAACTGCGACAACCGGCTTCCTGATTCCAAATTTTTTTAATTGTTTTAAGTTTCTTTTTGCCAGTTCGTTTTCACTGATGCAAATATGTTCAATTTCAATATCCAGGTAAAAATGATTCAAAACATCATACATTCCGCTTACCAGTGCCCGTACCTGCCCTTTCCCGGAATGCTGGTTGCCGCTGTTTCCAAATGCTTCCCTGTTATCCTTTGAGTTTGGAACTTCCGCCTTGCTCCCGTCAATCGCGATTAACAAATATCCTTTCCACAGTCTGGGTTCGTCAGAACGATAAAAATCCATAAGATATTTACGGTTCAGATAGGGAAAAATTTCCGGATTTAGACGTTTTCTCTGTTGTAGATATCCCTGGACAGATAACTGCATAGACAAGTCTCCTTTTTCTTTGAAATAGTTTCTAAGTTCAAATGTCGTGGTAAGCCCCTTTTTTGAAAGACAGCATAGCAACATGTCTTTTAGGGGCATTTTTCGCTTTCTCGAAAAAGCATGGTTTCCATTCTGTCTCGCATATTTTGCAATTTCCGGATCAGATAATAATGCAGAAAACTTTTGAAATCTTGTTTTATAAGATTTAATCATATACACCCCTGCCTATATTTTAACACAATGAAAGGAACCTGCGAACAGATTCCTTTCCATTTTTT
>NZ_JBDGDM010000107.1:0-1630 GCF_040908885.1 Ruminococcus sp. RTP21358st1_G6_RTP21358_211008 | reverse complement strand
CAATGCTAGCAATATAGTGTCAACTTAAGCCAGTTATATTGGCTCATCTGTTCCTTGAAAACTAAATAGTAAAAATATACAATTTTGTGCGACAAATATCGGCACTATGTACACTTGACAAAGTGGCCAAAATTTGCGGCGAAGCCTTTTGAATATACACTTTCAGGAGGTACGCTATGAATTATTCTGATTTAATTACCCTTATTTTGACACAACTGCGAACCCACGTTAATTCAGACCAGTTTCTTGAGCAGTTCCGACGCTCAAAAGCATTTGTAAGACACCGCAAGCTTACATTAAAGCAGGTAGTTGCCTATCTTATCTATTCAAAAAAGCGCTCAATGGATATTGAATTGTCCGCACTTCAACGGCAGATTCCTGACATCGAGTTTCCCGATGTTTCACGACAGGCAGTCTCCAAAGCCAGGCGTGGCATCCTGCCAGATCTTTTCAAGGAACTTTTTGATGAACAGGTTGAAACTGTATACAAACATGCCGCTTGTTCAAAAAGCTGGTTTGGATACCGTGTTTTCGCTGTTGATGGATCTACGCTGGAGATCCCATTATCCAACGACACATCCTCTGAATTTGGAACGATTACAAGCTGTAATAACCAGGATATTTGCTGGGTGGAGGGTCTTCTTTCCACTATCTATGATGTCTTTCTTGATCAGATAGTCGATGGGCAGATATATACAAAAGGAACTGGAGAGCGTGATCCTTCGAGGGAACATTGGACCAGGTTACATGAATTAAATCTTGCCCAGAATGCACTGCTCGTCTTTGACCGTGGTTATTATTCAAAAGAATTATACGAGGATCTGGTTTCTGATGGCTGTCATGTTCTGATGCGTTTAAACAAGGGGAATCATCTTACCCGGTTAGGCTCTGATGATTTTTCATGGACTGCTGCTTCAGCAGATGGCAAACCGGTCCTTTACCGAATTGTAAGAGTACCACTGCCAGAACAATCAAACGAGGAAGCGGAATATCTGGTCACTAATATCACAGATCCGTCTATTTCTCCTGCATTGCTTTATAACCTTTATTTTGAAAGATGGAATATCGAAACAAAATACCGGGAACTCAAGGAATGGTGGGAACTGGAAGAATTCACAGGAACAAGCTGTAATTCCATTGAGCAGGAATTATACATAAACCTGTTGTTCTCCAATCTTGCTGCGCTTGTTAAAACAGAAGCAGACAGCATAGTAAAACAGAAAGCATTTATCAAAAACAAGTGGGCCTACCAGTCAAAACGGACTTTCATTATCGGTGAGGTAAAAGCCCTGGTGCCACAATTACTTTTTATGTCCATAGAAATTCTGCCAGTCATTACAAATCTGATCCTAAAAGCATCAAAAAAGCGTTCACAGATTCACCCTGGCAGATGCTATGAACGCTCTAAAAAGAATAGAGACCGAAAACATCTTCGCACAAGAAAATCGGTACTCTAACTCCTACACAAGAGAAGACCATTTTTAAAGGCCTATCCCGTATAGGTCTGTTTAACTATACCATAAATCCGGCAATAAGGCGAGATACTATTTTTACTATTTAGTTTTCAAGGAGCGAAATTAAATAAGCAGAATCATAACGATTTTAAGTTGACACTATATTGCTAGCATTG
>NZ_JBDGDM010000106.1:0-1660 GCF_040908885.1 Ruminococcus sp. RTP21358st1_G6_RTP21358_211008 | reverse complement strand
TTATTTTACTCTGAGGTATTTTTTTCTCAACCTTCTTTCTCGGAATTCCTTATATTTAAATTATATAAGAAGCTCCTTCTTTTCTTTGTTGTCCAGCTCCGTGCTTACTAGATATTCGTTCCTTATATGTATTACAAATCATAATTTTCCATACTTAGTTTAATAATGGATAATTAGCAATTATCCATTATTAAAAGATTTCGTGCATTAAAAGGATGAAAGATAACATGAGTTTTGCCACAGACAATTGGGAAGAGTTTGAAAAACTTTCAATCAGCATATTAGAGACATATTTACCAGCAGATTCTGAAATCAGTTATTCTATCACACATACTCCCAATCGCAAGGATGGTGGTTATGATGGACTTATTATAATCGCTTCAGGTAATGAGAACATAGATCAATGTAAAATATTATCAGAATCAAAGCTCCGCGAACTGTCAAATAAAGATCTGCCTATGTCCGACTTTTCCAAAACATTGATTATAGCAATCAATTTAATGGCGCAGAAAATATACATCTTTACAAACCTACATTATTCCACTGAAACCCAGAAACGAATACATAAATTTTCCAGTTTTTCAAATATACAAGTAGAGCTTGTTGATATCTTTGAGGTATCCGACAGAGTAAAAGAATTATATAAAACTTTGAAGGCTACATATTCACCTTCCTTTTTGAAACAATTAATAGATTCTGTAAGTACTCATCCGGTTTCCAAACGAGTATCATCTGAGAAAAAAGTACACATTACTTCATTGAACAAACTTATTGGATCAGATAGAAACTATCAGTTGGATCAGTGCTATAAGGCTATTTCCGGGAAAAAGGGTATTGTCATTATAAAAGGGTGCTCAGGCTGTGGAAAGTCCTTTTTTATTGAGCATTTACTTAATAAAATGTATAGAGAAAGTTCAATTCCTTATCATAAAATTAATATGGAAGAATTTTCTACCGTGCAGGCATTTCTGCTAAAAATTCTTTCATCTATTTGGAATATTGATACTTTGGATATTACGAATTTTTCTGAGCAGGATATAAATGAAATAACGGATTATTTATCTGAAGAAGAATTAAGCATCCGTTCAAGAGCCTCCTTGTTAAATATTCTGAAACCGAAATCTGTGCCAAATGAAACGCAGCAGGATATCTTACAGTTTTACTTTTTTGAATATTTATATCGCATATATGTGCCTATATTAAGGAGAAAAAAACAGGTTATATATTTTGATAATCTGGATTACGCTTCTGGTTCAGCTTTTCAAATTTTAAATAAATTTATAAAAAAATTTGAAAAGGAAAATATTTTACTTTTACTTGAAATTAGAACCGATATTAAGAAATGTGAAGATTTTCTGTCGCATCTTATGAGAGACGTTCCTGTTATATATATAACAGAAATCAAGGAATTCGATTCCGTAGAATTAAGCCAGTATTTTGAATATAAGTATAAAAATGAATTTTCCTATGAGGAAGAAAAGGCTTTGAAGAAAATTCTACCGAGAACTCCTTTGCTCATTGATACTGTTACAGAACTATTCAGACATGATTTGGGAATGAGAGGCTCTTTATACACTCTGGATACAATGCTAGCAATATAGTGTCAACTTAAGCCAGTTATATTGGCTCATCTGTTCCTTGAAAACTAAATAGTAAAAAT
>NZ_JBDGDM010000105.1:0-1724 GCF_040908885.1 Ruminococcus sp. RTP21358st1_G6_RTP21358_211008 | reverse complement strand
TGATATGCTCCCTTCTAGGTAGACAAGTGAAATAATAAAAACTTGTCACTTAGGAGGGAGCATATTTTATGTCTAAAAGAAAAGTATCTGTTGCGGATAAGATATATGCTGTAAATCTATATCTGGATGGAAAAGAAAGTCAACGGCGAATTGCCGATATGTTTGATGTAAGTCTCGCATCTGTCCAACAATGGATTCGAAACTATGAATCTATGGGAGCAAATGCATTCACATTGAAAGGGAATAAAAAATATTCCAAAGAATTGAAACAACAAGCAGTCGTAGATTATTTAGCAGGCTATGGTTCTCAAGATGATATTTGCAAAAAATACGGAATCCGTTCAAAAGCTAAGTTACAAATCTGGATAAAGAAGTATAATGGTCATGAAGAATTAAAATCTTCTGGAACAGGAGGAAGCATTATCATGACCAAAGGAAGAAAAACCACTTTTGAAGAACGGGTTGAAATAGTACAGTATTGTATCGCACATAATCGTAATTATGCCAAAACAGCAGAACAATACCAGGTGTCCTATCAACAGGCTCGCAATTATATAGTCAAATATGAAGCTGGTGGAGTAGAAGCTTTAAGAGATAACCGTGGCAAACGAAAACGTCCCGATGAGATGAGTGAATTAGAAAAGCTGCGTGCTGAAGTTAAAATTTTAAAAGCAGAGAAAGAACGTGCTGAAATGGAGGCATCTTTTTTAAAAAAACTCGAAGAAATAGAGAGGAGGCGGGGCTAAGCCTGGTCCGTCATGAACATATATATCAGGCAATCAAAGAAGAACATGAAGATCATAATTATTCAGTTGCTGCACTTTGCAAACTTGGTAATGTTTCTAGAGCAGCTTATTATAAATGGCTACACAGAGAAATTCCCAAAAGCGAGCAAAAGAATAGGTTTATTGCTGACGAGATAGAAAAGATTCACACAGACTCACCGGATAAAGGCTATCGAAGGATCAGAGATGATTTGGAACGATATCATGGTATTGATATAAACGATAAACGTGTGCTACGTATTTGCCGTAAACTTAATATAAAATCAACTATCAAGTATTCTAACAACGGATGCACAAGACAGGCTGCAAACCCTCAGTATATAGCTGAAAACATACTTAATCGGGAGTTCACTGCCAAAGCACCAAATGAAAAATGGCTCACTGATGTGACAGAATTCCATTATTATATTGGGATTGAAAAGCATAAAGTTTATCTAAGTGCAATACTGGACCTATATGATAGACGGATTGTTTCGTATGTTATTCGTGATAAGAACAACAATGCTTTGGTGTTTGATACGGTAGACAATGCTTTACTTAGAAATCCTGGTGCGCAGCCACTGTTTCACAGTGACAGGGGATTCCAATATACGAACAGGACATTTCATACAAAACTTGTAAATGCTGGAATAATACAAAGCATGTCGCGAGTTGCTAAATGTATCGACAATGGACCAATGGAAGGCTTTTGGGGGATTTTGAAGAGAGAGCGATACTATGGAAAACGATTCACTGATAGAGGTACTCTCGTAAAAATGATCGAAGATTATATAGATTACTATAACAATAAACGCTTACAAAGGAATCTCGGAATTTTAACACCAATGGAAAAACACGAAATTTACTTGCAAGCCGCATAAAAACTGCCAGCAGATAAATTTCTGCTGGCAGGAAAAATTTATATTTTTTCAATTGTCTACTTGACGGGGAGCGGTTCAA
>NZ_JBDGDM010000104.1:0-1751 GCF_040908885.1 Ruminococcus sp. RTP21358st1_G6_RTP21358_211008 | reverse complement strand
ATGATATGATACCTCTAAAGTAGACAGATTAAATATAAAAATCTGTTACTTTGGAGGTATTTTTCATGCCAAAATCAAAACATTCACCTGAGTTTAGAGCTAAAGTATCGCAGGAATATCTGGATGGTATAGGTTCTATTCAGTTCCTTGCTGATAAATACAGTATAGGATATTCAACACTAAAAGGATGGATTAATGAATATCAAATTCATGGGATAGCTGCATTTTGTCATCCATCGAATAGAAATAGAACTTATTCAAAGGAGTTTAAACTCCGATGCGTAGAAGCAGTTCTAAATGGAGAAGGGACTGTTGACGATATCATCGCTAAATATGCAATATCTAGTCGTTCTGTTTTGCGAAGTTGGATTAAGGTGTATAATGCCAATAGAGAGTTCAAGGATTATAATCCAAAACGGGAGGTCTATATGGCAGAGGCACGAAGAAAAACAACACTTGAGGAACGAAAAGAAATCGTTAATTATTGCATCAACCATAATCGTGACTATAAGAATACAGCTACAAAATTCAATGTTTCTTACGGTCAGGTCTATTCTTGGGTAAAGAAATATGATAGTGATGGGGAATCCGGATTAACTGACAGACGCGGTCAACGTAAAACAGATGATGAAGTAGATGAATTAGAACGTTTGAGACGTGAAAACTTACGACTAAAGCGTCAGCTGGAAGAAAAGGATATGGTTGTTGAATTGTTAAAAAAAGTGAAAGACTTCGAAAGGATGTGAGGCTGGGTAAGGTTCGTCATGAATCAAAATATCTTGCGATAGAATATTTTCATACAGAGAAAAACTGGAGTATTGGATGGATGTGTAAACATTTGGAGGTCGCAAGAGCTGCTTATTATAAATGGCTACACCGTGAAACACCTGAGGATGAAATGGAAAACATCAAACTTGCAGAGCTCATTAAGGAGTATGATGAACGCTTTAGTCATATCTTAGGGTATCGGAGAATGACTTCTTGGATCAATCATTTTAATCAAACAAAGTACAGCAAAAATAGAGTTCACAGAATTATGAAAAAACTGGGAATCCATTCCGTTATACGAAAAAAGAAGAAAAAATATAGGAATGCCAATGCAGATGAAACAACACAAAATATATTACAAAGAGATTTTTACGCAACTGCACCCAATCAAAAATGGGCTACTGATGTGACTGAATTTAAAGTGCCAGGTAAAAAAAAGAAGTTGTATTTAAGTGCCATTATAGATCTGTATGATAGATATCCTGTGTCATATGCTGTTAGTGCCAGAAATGATAATAAATTAGTATTTAAAACTTTTGATAAGGCAATTGCGTTGAACCCCTGTGCAAAGCCGATTTTTCATTCAGATCGGGGATTCCAGTATACCAGCAAAATGTTTAAAAAGAAACTTGTAAAACAAGAAATGAGACAATCCATGTCTCGGGTTGGACATTGTATTGATAATGGACCAACAGAAGGTTTCTGGGGAATTATCAAAGCAGAAATGTATCAGATGTACGAAATAACTGATGAATCCTCATTAAGATTTGCAATAAAGGATTATATAAGATTTTATAGTGAAGAACGTCCACAGGATAGGTATTGCTGCAAAACACCCCTAGAAGTACGTCAAGAAGCACTGAAATCTGACATACCAGTAGAATATCCTATTCCAGAAAACAAACGAATTAAAAAATATAAAGAGAAATGGTGTGCATAAAAATACCTACACTCCAAAATGAAATGTAGGTATTTTTGTCGCT
>NZ_JBDGDM010000103.1:0-1869 GCF_040908885.1 Ruminococcus sp. RTP21358st1_G6_RTP21358_211008 | reverse complement strand
AGCTTCCTGTATAATAAAAAACGTAGATGTTGAAAATTGAAAATACCTCAGAGTACAATAAGACTACTGACTGGCAGGTTAGTAAAAATCTTATTGAACAGAGAGGTATCTACAATGAAGTCTAACACACAGAACGCAAAAATTGAAGCTATTACAGAAAAAACTTTGGTGCTCGGAATTGATGTCGGAAGTGAAACGCACTATGCCAGAGCTTTTGATTACAGAGGAATCGAGTATTCGAAGAAGCCATTTAAGTTTAGCAACACAGAGGCTGGATTTGTGACATTTAAGGAATGGATCCTGGACATCAAAGAAAGACATGAGAAGGATAAGGTGGTTCTAGGTATGGAACCGACCGGGCACTACTGGTTCAATCTTGGAAAGTTTCTACAGGATAATGAAATGAAACCGGTTCTTGTAAATCCTCACCATGTGAAAAAATCAAAAGAACTCGACGACAATAATCCAACTAAAAATGACCGTAAGGATCCGAAAGTTATAGCAGGATTAGTTAGAGAGGGACGTTACATGATCCCATACCTGCCGGATGGTGTTTACGCTGATCTTAGAACAGCATCAAACATAAGATTCCAGTTACAAGCGGAACTTACAAGAATTCAAAACAGGATCAGTCGTTGGTTCAATATATATTTTCCTGAATATAAGACGGTATACGGAAAGCCGGATGCCAAGAGCGGAATACTCATCCTTAAAGCAGCACCACTCCCTGAAGATATCCTGACGTTAGGTATCGATGGAGTGAACCAGATCTGGCGTGATGCGAAGTTAAGAGCAGTTGGAAAAGCGAGGGCGAAGACCCTGATAGAAGCTGCAGAGCACAGTGTCGGAAGCAAAGAAGGAGCAGTAGCTGCAAGAATGGAAATCCGAATGCTTCTGGAGGACTATGAATCCAGAAGCATACGTCTTCAGGAAGTTATGACTCTGATTGAAGGGTTGGTAAAACAGATTCCGATGGCTGAGAAGCTGTTGGAGATCAAAGGTGTGGGAATCAGGACAGTGTCAGGGTTCCTTGCAGAAGTAGGTGATATTAGCCGCTTTAACAATCCGAAGGAACTGCAGAAGCTTGCAGGATTGGCATTGGTTGAAAATAGTTCGGGAAAGCACAAGGGCGAGACAACAATAAGCAGACGAGGTCGAAAGAGACTCAGATATCTGCTCTTTGAGGTTGCAATGTCGCTTGTAGCGAAGAACCCGGAGTTCAGGGAACTCCATAATTATTATACAACCAGGAGGCTGAATCCCTTGAAGAAAATGCAGTCACTTATGGCGATTGCAGCCAAGCTGATACGAGTCTTTTATGTCATGCTGACTAAAGGTGTGAATTATGATCCGAAAAAGATGGTAAATGACATCAAGAGACCAGCAGTTTATCTACAGACTGCGTAAGAAAGACAAGTAACTATAGTGGAGGTTGTCACGTGGGCAGCCACTGAATCAAGCAGAATGTAACAGATAACGTCCACTGCTCACAGTGCTGGTACAGGAAGCAAGTCAGTAATCAACAATACAAAGAATGAGCCAGTAGTCGGCAGGAATTTTTACCATAGGGCATGACCCTGTAATGGAGCATAGCTGACACCCTGGTTATGGGCAGGCAGGACGAAGGAAGTTAGGACCTCTGGAGACAGAGATGATCCTGGTGGATATAGGAGGTTAGCTGCCATAGAGGGAAGGGTATACACAAGGCCAGTAAAGCGAAAATCAATGACGTTTTATTTCGTATACCATTCAACCGCTATTTCAGTACCTGATACATCGAAATGCTCATAGCTGTGGCTTATTCACTGAGATATGAAAGGTTGAAAAACCTTGAATTTTCAATAAAAAACACTTGATTATATGAGGAGG
>NZ_JBDGDM010000102.1:0-1937 GCF_040908885.1 Ruminococcus sp. RTP21358st1_G6_RTP21358_211008 | reverse complement strand
TCCTCCCTATATAGTCAAGTCTTTTTTCCTTGAAAATCAAAGATTTTTTAGTGTTTCATCAATAAATATCTCAGAAGAAGGAGCCATAGGAATGGACATTTCTCTGTATCTGGTACGAAAATAGTGGATTTTGGGTGCACGAAGTAAAACGTCTTCTTATTTCGTTTTACATGGCCTTGTGTGTACCCATCCATCTACGGCAGCGAACCTCCCATGTCTACCAGGATCATCAGTCTATGCCGAGTCCTAACTTCTCTCGTCCCGCCTGTCCATAACCAGGGTGTCAGCTCAGCTCCTTTACAGGGTCATGCCCTCTGGAATATATTCCTGCCGACTACTGGCTCATTCTTTGTTTGTTGTATTACTGACTTCTTTCCTGTAACAGCACCTTCCGGTGGACGCTTTCCTGTTACATTCCATTTACTTCTTAATTCCAGCTATCATGGCTGGTCTCAGCCTTCCAGTTCCCTCTCTGAAGGACTCAGACCGGCCATGATACACTGTTTCTTTCTCTTTATGCTGCTGGCTGTATTTCTGGTCTTACGATGTCATTCAGCATCTTCTGACCATCATAATCTACACCTTTGGTTAGTATCGTATAAAATATCCGGATCAGCTTACATGCCACCGCTATCACTGACTGCATCTTTTTCAATGGATTTTTCTCCCTTGTCCGGTAATAACTATGGATCTCTTTGAACTCCTTGTTTTTTCCGATCACGGATATCGCAGATTCATACAATGCATATCTCAAACGCTTTCTTCCTCTGTGACTGATCCGGCTTTCTCCGTTGTGTTTCCCGGAGCTGTCCGCAACAATCGCATAACCGGCAAGCTTCTGCACCTGTTTTGGATTATCAAAACGTCCAATGTCTCCTACTTCTGCAATAAAGCAGCTCACCGTCTTTATCCCTATCCCATTGATCTTCATCAGCTTATCTATATAGGGAATCTCAGAAAGCGTTTTCTCTATCTCTTCCATAAGTTCATCCATCCGTTTCTTATATCCTTCGTAATCTTCCAGCAGGTTTCGGATCTCTTTTCTGGCACTTCTTGGTGCTTCCGTATTTCCGATGCTGTGCTCCGCTGCTGTTACCAGGGTCGTTGCCCTCTTAATCCCAGCGCCTTTCAGCCTTGCATCTCTCCATATCTTGTTTACACCTTCCACTCCAAGTTCCCTGATATCACAGGGCATCGGTGCCTGTTTGATTACCATCAGTCCGCTTACTGCATCCGGATTCCTGTAAACGTCTTTGATCTCCGGAAAATAAATGCTGAACCAGCGGGCCATCCTGTTTTTGATCCTTGTGATCTCTTCCTGTGTCTGAATTCGAAGGTTAGACAGATTTCTGATCTCTGCATAGATCCCGGTTGGAATATATGGATATGAAAATCTTCCTTCATTTACCAGACTTGCAATTGTTTTTGGATCTTTACGGTCATTTTTACTTGGATTATTGTCATCCAGCTCTTTGGATTTCTTGACATGATGCGGATTCACATGTACCGGCTTCATTCCCTGTTCCTGCAGGTACGCTCCAAGGTTCAGCCAATAGTGACCTGTTGGCTCCATTCCTGGAATAATAACTTCCATTTCATGTTTCTCTGCTATATCGTCCATCCATTCTTTGAATGCTGCAAATCCAGCTTCATCGTTACTGAAAGCAAACGGCTTCTTTGAGTACTCATAATTGCGCCAGCTAAAAGCCCTTGCATAATGGGTTTCACTTCCCACATCAATACCAATGATTAAAGTTTTTTCCGTAATAGATGCAATTTTTGCGTTCTGTGTGTTATAATTCATTTCAAGTACCTCACTGTTTAATAAGATTTTTTACTAACCGTGCAAAGTCAGTAATCTTATTTTACTCTGAGGTATTTTTTTCTCAACCTTCTTTCTCGGAATTCCTTATATTTAAATTATATAAGAAGCTCCT
>NZ_JBDGDM010000101.1:0-2187 GCF_040908885.1 Ruminococcus sp. RTP21358st1_G6_RTP21358_211008 | reverse complement strand
ATATTCAATGTCTTTTTTTATTGAGATTAAACAAAATATATTGTAAAATAATACGTATAAACGTATAAAAATAACGATAAAAACAAATGCTAGGAAAGGGTGGGAGAATATGTATTGTGAAAATTGTGGTAAGTTAATTGAGGAAGGTAATAAGTTCTGTCCATATTGTGGAACCAAGTTGGTAGGAACAGAAGAAAAAGTTGAGGAAGAGATTTCGCATGAAATACGAACTGACGAAATACCCGAACAGGAAATACCCAAAAGAAGTACCATGCAAGATAATATGGAAGAAAAACAGGTAAATCAGAGAGAAAGCACAGAAGAAAAGACTGTGCAGAAAAATAGTGGAAACCCAAAGGGGGCAGTTATTGAAAATCCAGGTGTTCCTAAAAAGCAATCTCATTTGATAAGAAATGTTGTTATTGCTGTAGCTGCATTATGTGTTGTTGGTTATGCTGTTTCCAGAAGTCAGAATAAAAATAAGCTCAGTCAGGAAAAGATTGATATAATCACCGAGCTCAAGGAAAATGCACCATTGCAATCTGAATATTTTGAGCAGTGGGATGGCACAATATATAGTTTTTGCAACGGAGACAAATGGAAAATTAAATATTCGGATGAAAATGTTTCGGTACGAATTACAGAGCCAGAAATACAAGAATGTCTTTCAGGCTGGTTTGATACGGATAATCTCGGAAATGATGGAACATTTGCATATATTTTTAATAAAAATCAGATAAATATATATCTTGACGTCGATACTTCGGAAGGCAATATATCTATTTTAATGTATGATGTTGGAAAGGATGAATATACTCTTATGTCTGATGGAGATACATATTACATATCAGATGAGTTGAAAGATTATCTGAATACATATGGACTAAGTGAAATTTTGTTAGACGATGTGGATAAATTCAGAACTGATATATCGTCTATGGATTTAACTGTTCAAGATATATTGAAATTGGATAACACAGATATTGAAAAATATTTGGCAAAGGATAAGTAAAATATGAAGTATTGTGAAAAATGTAATAAATATTATTCTGAAGATAAACGCTATTGTTCTGAATGTGGGTGCATATTGATTAATAAGGATAAATCGCAAAATAGTAGTAAAGCAGGGAATGTGCATTGCGATATTGAAAATTTAGAGATACCACCATATGAACATTTTCTAATGCAATTTTTGATTCCTACTGTAATTGGGCTAAGTATTGCAGAACTAATTTTTACATGGCAAATGCTTGCAACTGGTATTCCGAAGATATTGGATGGATTCTGGGGAAGTTTTGTATTTTATGTTGTTATATGTGCAGGGCTAACGAAAGCTCGAGAATGGCTTATAGAAAAATACGCTGGGAACACTGAAATGCGAACATTTGGTATTAGTAGAACAATTTTGAGCGATTTAGAGAATGCATTAAGCTGGCTGTATCCGGTTGTTGAAATTTTATGTGGGATTCTTTGTTTAAGATATGCAGGAGAAGTTCTTGAACTTTTCGAGGGGGCTCCAGATTGGACGAGTGTCGAGTTTTATGTAGACTTTTTGTTGGTTTGCTTACGTTGGGCGTATAAAGTGAAAGATTGGGTGATGATACCTAAGGGAGTGGAATTACTATGGAATATTTCAACTGTACATAGAAAATTTGATAAGGATATAAAGATTGGGGGTGTATGGAAGAAGATTAAGGAGCGAATACTTAATTGTTTGCCATAAAAAAATGATGTAAATGGTTGAAAAATGGAGGGAATAAATGAAAAGATTTCTTATATGGGGAATAAAGTGGACTTGTCTTAGTCTGTGTGGTTTTGCGTTATGTGGAAATATGGCATATGTAGCTGTTAGTGCTAATAGTTTGGCTTATGATGAGGATAGCTCAAGTGATGAATCGTATACGAATAGTAACGATTATACAGAAAACAGTTTTGCAGAATCAGATACCAGTGTGAAAAATTTTGCAGAATCAAATGATAATGATGATGAAAGTTATTCAGAACCCAATGATTATGAACAGCCAGATGAAATACAGGAGGCACAGGACAATGAACCAGAAACAGGATTAAAGGCTATACAGGGATTTGGGAAAAAATCTGAAGAGAATATAGCGGAGAAAATCTCTAATCCTTACGGTGTATACTATACAACACCTAAATGCGAGGATATGGATGATTACTGGGGAG
>NZ_JBDGDM010000100.1:0-2302 GCF_040908885.1 Ruminococcus sp. RTP21358st1_G6_RTP21358_211008 | reverse complement strand
TATCACATATCCGAATGAAATAATGACCGCGTATGCAAATGATTATTCGTTGTTAGAAGGATGACAAAGGAGGGGGCTTATGAGAAAAAAAGCAATAGAAACAGTATTGGGTATATGTTTACTGATTTCTGGGATGTTTATTCCGATGAAAAATGTAGAGGCGTTTGATACTTATACTGCTAGTCTGGCAGAATCGGAAAGTGATACTTCTGATGATTGGTATAATGAAACAAAGAAGAGACTATTAGGAGATATTAGAGACCCATATGGTTTTTATTATACTATACCATCGTGTGAAGAGTCAGAACTATATTATGGTTCGGGACTGGGAGATACGCTTTATATTTGCATATATCCAGGAGAAAGCGATAGCATTTTTGTTTCTATGCAGAGTTTACTTGGGGATGATTTATATGCGTCAAATGAACATCCTGTAGAATTGTATTTTGATTCGGATGGGGAAAAATGGGTAGATGATAATGGAGCTTTTTTAGCATTTGATGAAAATAGTAGTAGGTTTATTTATTCAGATTCCAGTATACAAATTTGCCTGGAGAAGTTTTCTGTTAGTTCTGCTTGGGAGGGACCAACTCATTTATGGGGAGATATACATCCAGAGGGAGAATATATTGCGGATGATGGGACAACGATAACTGTTATTGATTTATACAATAGGTTTTATGATATTATTTTGAGTGATGATATTATACTTATGGCAGAAATGGACTTTGAAACTGATGATACATATGATATATATCAAAGTGGAAGAACAAAAGTTCTTGAAATGACTTGCTCGGATGTAACTGATGATACAGTTGATACACTGACGTTTACAGATCCCGATACAGGAGATTATCAGATTTTCCATAAAAACTCATCGGCATATGATATATATTTAAGGGCAGCTGATTTTTCAGGGAAATATAAAATTACAGGTGGATTAGCTGGAGATGATTCATATATAACTATGGAGTATGATCCGGATGGTCGCTACTATACTTACAAATTTATATGGCAAGGCAAGGAATTAGTTGAACTTGGTACTGCATTTCCAAGTAATGTATCTCAAATTCAGTCAGAAACATTCTGTATGAGCTTAGCTCCGTATATTAATGGAGAGGAAGAGTACATTGAAACATTTATTCCAAGATTTGGAGACTATTTTTATTTATATCCTGAAGAGTGACAGTATTTAATTATTGGATTTTAAGCATATGTTGTAAAGGTATATGTTATCAGGTCAGAGAAGTGTATACTTTTTTGTCTAAAAACTTTTATACAAGGAGGATGCTATTATGTCAAGGAAAAGAAGAGTGTTTACATTATTAATCTCTGTTATTTTGTGTTTGACTATGGCTGTACCAGTAAGTGCTGGAACAAGTTATAGCCAGAGGTATAATGCTGCTCAAAAAATGTTTAGGGCTATTTATTATGGTAAATATAGTCATAGTTATAATTATGGAACTGATTATACTTATACGTATGATATGGATATTAACAAAGATGGATATCCGGAACATATTGAGTATTATTTTAATAGAGATTTAGTTTTGATATTCACATCATATAAAGGAAAAGTAAGACGGTATGTATTTAAAAATTCATCAGTAAACAGATACAAACAATCAATAGTGATTTATACGCATACTAGTACTGGGCTGGGAAGAAGTAAAACAACATGGAAACGATATAATATAAAAAAAGGTAAACTCATTGAGGATAAAAATAATCGTTATGTAATGATTCATGATGATGATTTATACTTATATTATAAGGGTGGAAAAGCACTACTTCCTGGAAATCTGTTTAAATATACTGGAAAGTTAAAGGAATTGAAGTCAAGTAGTTATTGGACAAAATTGTTTAATGCCACCAAGAATTTTAGCTAAATAATGAAGTATACACTTTATATGAGCTGATCGGAGGGTATGCCACTAATGGCATCCCCTCTTCTTATTTTTTATAATTGTGAAGCATTCAAAATATAATTCTCCAAAGCCATTCGGCTAATCTTCCAGGTAGCCCCCATGCGGAATCCTTTAAGGCTGCCGTCATTAAGCAATTCATAAACCCTATTCTTTCCCACGCCAAGATACTCAGCAACTTCTGAGACACCTAAAACGGTCAAAATAGAATCTTCCTTCCCTGCAGGTACTGGATTAGATATGGTTGACATAATTGTTACCTCCTGTCTGATATTTGGTTTTACTTATATGTGAGCAAGGTTAGTTTTGTAAGAAATAAATATAAGCAGAACAGTCCTGTAAAAATGCTATAGATGAATTTCAAATGCCATATAAAG